>JAZUKF010000150.1:0-7940 GCA_045643165.1 Acutalibacteraceae bacterium
CTTGCAAAAGCAAAATAAATAATGTATAATAAATAAACAAAAAATTTTTTATATTATTTGGGGGTTTATTTATGAAGAAAAAGATTTCCATTATCGTTTCCCTTCTTCTTGTTGCGGCAATGATTCTCTGCACAGGATGCGGAAACAACGCAGCAAAACCTGAAACGGAAAGCGGAAAAGCATTTTCCACTATTAAAGTCGGTACAGGCAGTACCACAGGTACATACTATGCTTTTACAACTGCTGTTGCACAAATCATCAAAGGCGATGATTATAGTTTTGAAGTAATTTCAACCGGCGGTTCTCAGGCAAATATCGAAGGTATTGACGACGGCGACTATCAGATGGCTATTGTTCAGAACGACGTTATGAACTATGCTTATGAAGGCAAAAACGGTTTTGAGGAAAAAATTGATACTTTCTCTGCATTGGGATGCGTTTATCCCGAAGTTTGTCAGCTTATCGCAACCGAAGCATCGGGTATTAAATCCGTTGCTGACCTTAAAGGTAAAACTATCGCAGTAGGCGATGCAGGTTCAGGCGTTTACTATAATGCCGAACAAATTCTTGCAGCCGCAGGAATTGATATTGATAAGGATATCAAAAAAGTAGCGGCTTCCTTCGGTGATTCCGCAACACAGCTTAAAGACGGCTCCATTGATGCCGCTTTCATCACCGCAGGTACTCCCACAACTGCAATTACAGAACTTGCTACATCAACAAAAATCGTTGCTATTGATTTGGGCGAAGATGTTATCGGCAAACTTATGGCCGAACAACCCTTCTATGCAAAATATGAAATGACAAGCAAGGATTATGATTTCATCACAACTCCCGTTAACACGGTTGCTATTATGGCAACATACGTTGTTACAAAGGATATGACTGATGACCAGGCTTATGCAATCACTAAAAATCTTTGGGAAAAGCAGGAAGAAATCGCAACTGCCCATGCAAAGGGCGCTGAAATGGATAAATCAATCGCCGTTTCCGCTTGCGGTAATGTTCCGCTTCATCCCGGTGCGGAAAAATATTATAAGGAAATCGGTATTATTAAATAATCATACGATTTAATACAGTTAATTCAAAAGGAATGCTGTGATTTTTTACAGCATTCCTTATTTAAACTTTTGCGAAAGGAGTAGATTCGGTGGAAGAAACAAATATTTCTCCTGTTGAAAATGAAGTGATAGATTCCGACGCTATTATGCAGGAATTTGACCGTGAAAGTAATATACGTGTTTTTACCGGATGGAGAAAAACGGTAATCACCTGTATTATGGCGGCATTCAGTCTTTTCATGATTTCAATGGCTTTGATTTTCCCAACGGCTACTAAATATACAAAACTTACAACATTTATGGCTTTTATTACATTTATGGGATATCTCATTTTCCCTGCGTATAAAGGTCAGACAAAGAAAATAAATTACATTCCGATTTATGATATCGCTCTTGCGGTGATAAGTTCGGGATGCTTCCTGTATTATACGATTTTTCAGGAACAGATAATTTTAAAGTCAAGAAGAATAGACGAGATTGAGGTTATTGTCGCTCTCGTGGGAATAATTCTTCTGTTTGAACTTGTAAGACGTGCGGTAGGACTTCCGATCATCTGTGTTGCAGGCGGATTTATCATTTATGCTTTTATAAAAGCGTATATTGATAACCCTAACAAGGCGTTGAGAAATCTGATGTACAGCCTTTTCTATGATGTATCAAACGGACTTTTCTCCACACCCGTTTATGTTTGTACCACATTTATGATCCTATTTATTATTTTAGGTGCATTGCTTGTAAAAACAGGTATCGGGACATTTTTTGTTGACCTTGCGAACTCCGTTTGCGGTTCTGCAATAGGCGGACCTGCAAAGGTTGCGGTTATTTCAAGTGCACTTATGGGAATGTACTCCGGTTCATCCGTTGCAAACACGGTAGGAAGCGGTTCAATCACTATTCCCATGATGAAAAAAACAGGCTATAAACCTGAATTTGCCGCAGCCGTTGAGGCTTCCGCTTCAACAGGAGGACAGATAATGCCGCCCATTATGGGTGCCGCCGCATTCCTTATGGCGGAAATGACAGGATATGAATATTCTAAAATCGCCATTGCGGCAATTCTTCCTGCCATACTTTATTTTTCGGGAATTTTCCTTATGATACATTTTGAGGCGAAGAAACTCGGTCTTAAAGGTTTGCCGAAGGGTACACTCCCGAATTTCTTTAAACTTATTGCATCAAAGGGTTATCTTTTAATTCCCATTGTTATTCTTGTTATCTGCATGAATTATTTCAGTGCAGGTGTATCTGCATGTTTTGCCATTCTTGCATGTTTGATTGTAAGTCTTATCCCCCATAAGATAAACAAAAAGACTGCATGGTGTATCGCTTTGCCGGTTATTCCCATTGCGGTAACATTGATTCTCTGGCTCGTTGCAGGTCAAATGCAAATAGGTATTTTTGCAGGTATGGTAGTATGTGCATTGCTTTCGTTTATATCAAAAGACCATGCACCTCTCACTCCTTCAACTGTAATCGGAACTCTCGAAAACGGTGCTAAAAATACAATCGGTGTAGCCGTTGCATGCGGTATGGCGGGACTTATTTCCGGTGTTATTACAATGACCGCTTTGGGACAAATTCTCATTAACGTGCTTGTTCCCGTTGCTGAAAGGAATATGTTCCTTGCTTTGTTCCTTACAATGCTTTGCTGTATCGTTCTGGGTATGGGTGTTCCTACGACTGCAAACTATGTTATCATGGCTACGATTACCGCTCCAATTCTTGTTAAAATGGGTATTCCCGTTCTTGCAGCTCACATGTTTGTTTTCTATTTCGGCATAGTTGCGGATATTACTCCGCCGGTTGCTTTGGCGGCATACGCAGGCTCTGCAATAGCAAAGTCAAATCCGCTGAAAACAGGTATTACCGCCACAAGGCTTGCAATTACGGCATTTATCATTCCGTATATCTTTGCGTTTAACCCTGAAATGCTTATCATTGATTCCACCGGACCTTGGTACAGCATTGTAATTCTCGTTATCACCGCCATTATCGGTTGCTTTGCAGTGGCTTCCGGAATGGAAGGATTTTTCATCACGAAGATGCATTGGTGGGAAAGAATTTTTGCCATCGGCGGGGGACTATGTTTTATTATTCCCGGCACATTGACGGATGTAATCGGTTTAGGTGTAATTGCGGTACTTGTAGTTATTCAGTTTATTGAAAAGAAGAAACACGCAGAAGGACTGCAAACAACATAAGTATATTGAGGCTGTTATGTTCGGAACAGCCTCTTTTTTCTTGATAATATTTTTTGAGGTGAGAAATATGTTTGATAAAATAATTTCAATTATTATTTCGCTTTTGGTTTCAATTCAATTTTTCAATTTTTCATTTATTCCGAAGATTGAAAAGGAGGCGGTTCTTACGGAAAACGTGCCTTCGGTAAATCAGTATCAAAAATTCGATAAAATCACCGGAGTAAGCGGTACGGAGTTTTATATTATAAGACCGGATGAAAACTTATCTGTTGCAGATGCGTCAAAATTCGGACTGTCTGAATTAAATGCCGATAACACGGAAAGCCTTGAAAATGCTATTGAATTTTGCAGGAGTAATCCGAACACTGTTTTGAACATCAAAAAAGGTACATATTATTTTTCTCCGAAAAAGCCGATTTCTTTATCAGAAATGAGAAATATTAAAATCAACGGAAACGGCAGTACTTTTATCAACGATTATGCGGGAACATTGTTTACGGTGGATAATTGTGATTGCTTTGAAATTGACAATTTGAATATTGATTGGAACTGGGAAAAGGATCGCCTTGCCGATGTTGTTAAAATTGAAAACCGTAAAAAGAAAACTAATACACTTGATTTTGTTTTTGTCGAAACGGACAGTGTAGACGAAAATATAAAATTTTCTTCCATCACTCAATGCGATGAAAATTCATTCACTTTCGGTGCAAAGGGCGGTGCCGAGGAATGTTATTTGTATATGCAAAGCGATTCGATCATTTCGTACAAAAAAATAAACAGTAATACTCTCCGTGTTACTCATAACGGATGTATGAAAAATTTTCAAAACGGTGAATATTATATCCTTCGTCATTATACTTATGACGGAACTATTTTTAATTTGTATGACTGTTCCAAAAATATTACATTTGATAATGTGAATATTTACGGTTCCGCCGGTATGTCCTATGTCATTTCAGGCAATACATCCCATTTTCAGATTTTAAACAGTATGATCGGTGTTAATCCCGAATACAGAAGTACACGTCATGTGTCAAATTGTGCGGATGCAATTCATATTGTAAATACTAACGGATGTTTCCGTGTGGCAGGATGTGATATCAGCGGAATGGGTGATGATGCAATAAATGTCCATGACGGTTTGGGATATATCAATTCCGTACAGGACAATACGGCACAGTTGACTGCATCTGCCATGAGACTTAATCCGGGTGATGAAATCGGATTTAAGGATGAAAGTTTTAAAACGGTTGTTTTTACTGCAAAAATTGTTTCCGTAAAGTCTGACGGCTCTTCAAAGACGGTCATATTTGATAAAAATATTTCAAATTATGTTAAACCATGCTTCACCGCATTTAACCATGAATGTAACAGCGGAAATTATGTTATTGAAAACAATTATTTCCACGAGAACAGAGCAAGAGGTCTGCTTCTTCAATCGTCCCACGGGCTTTGCAGAAATAATAAATTCTATAAAATCGAAGGGCAGGCAATCAAAATCGTAATGGATATTATGCCCTCCTTGTGGCAGGAAGGAACAGGGGTTTCCGATTTGGAAATATCGGATAATAATTTCGATTTGTGTGATTACAGCCGCTGGGGTTCGCAAATTGAAATAGGTACAAATATTGACGGCAGAAAAGCCGCTTCGCATGTTTTCAATAATATTACTGTAAAGAACAACAGATTTTCAAGAATATCGGAAAATATTATGCTGGTGAATAATGTTAACGGACTTGATATTATCGGAAATACTTTCATTTTCAGCAAGGGATTTAATAAAATCGGTGAAGGCAAAATCCATTTTGAAAATTATTGCGATAATATTTCCTATGAAGATAATATTATTCAAAACGGTTGTTTGAAAAGTATTATAAAAGCGGATAAATATAAAAATTTAGTTGAAATATATTCAGAACCGAGTAAATGGTTTTGAAAAAATCTTTAAATATGGGTACAATATTGTTGTATAATAAAAACACACGAATAATATAAAAATATGAGACTGTAACGACTTTTTACATTTCGTTACAGCCTTTTTTAATATTATTAAATAGGTTGATTTTATCCTATTTTAGTGTATGATATATATGCGGTAAAAACAAATATTCACGCTCATTACCGGTGTAGGAAATAATTTCCCTTGTCTGTATCAGTTCTTCAAGAACGTCAAAAGAGTTTTCTCCGAAAGCATCAATTATCTTTGCCGCCGTTGAAGGCCCTATACCCTTTACCGCTCCCGAAGAAAGATATTTCATCGGAATATAATAATAGTATATTTTGTAAAAAAATCAAGTGCAACGGATAAACATAATGAGTTCGACTAAATTTAAAGTTCAAAACTTTTTACTTGCATTTTGATATAAAATAATTTATACTCTAAGCAACAAAAGCAGGTTAGTAAAATCAAGAATTAAGGTGAAAGTCTGGTATGAAGAAAATATTCAGAAAAATACTATCCTTTATGCTGATTGCATCCTTTGTTATCGGCTCTTTGACGGTAACATCAGCAGCGCAGGAATACGGCGTTATCAGATTCGGCAGTTATCCTCAAAGTGAGGTCAAAGACAAAAAACTGATTTCCGAGCTTAACGGTCTTGATGCAGATTATATCAGTTGCGGATATTACAGCGGCACCGGGATATATGATGACGGAAAAATGACTCAGTCTGACTATATGAAATACGCAGATATAGAGTACAACGGCAACAGATACCGCAGAGTATTTATCGAAAAATACAGACCGACCTTCACGGGGTATTCTTTGACAGTCGATACCGATACTTATCAAGATAACAACGGATATGAGTGCGGAAAAACTTACTGGTTTAAGTTCGAGCCACTTGAGTGGCGGGTAATCAGTCCCGAAAACGGTTATGTTATCTGTGATTCAATCATTGCTTCTCAACCGTTCAGCAATTTTCTTTATTTCGGTGGTTCAGCTTACTATATGGACGCTCTCGGCTATGATTTTTCAAATTATTATGTAAACAGCAGTATCAGAAACTGGCTTAACAGTGACTTTGCCGATACAGCTTTCACAGCGAAAGAAAAAGAAAACATTGCCACAAACTATATGGATGATTTCTGGAAAGATATATATGACAAGGTTTTTCTGCCGTCTGCAAACGAAATGAAAATCACGAAGCATTGGAAAGACGATGCTTCAAGAATTGCTGTCGGAACAGACTACGCAAAGTGTCAGGGGCTTTTTGTCACAGAAGGCAGATCATACTGGCGGCTTCGCTCACCCTCTGACTGGAGCCACGCCGCTTGTACGGTATGCACGGACGGTACGCTTTACGGCTACAATTATTATTACAATGCCTATCCATATTTTACGGCTTTCACGGGAACGGGAATCAGACCGGCTGTCAAACTTATTGATATGAATGACAATACGGTTGTCAAATCTGAACGCAAGGCTGCGGAATTTACCGCCTACAAAAAAGTTGATATGAAATTTTTTGAGAAGGTCAAAGCATTCTTTGACGGTATATGCAGCATAAGCAGATATTTCCGGTCACGTCCGAACGAGATAAATGAGGATGTTATATCCGTTAAAAATTCTCTGAAAAGAGGAATCAACGTAACGGGAATGGATACCGGATGGCCCCGTGAATGGCTACTTGAAAAGGAAACATTTTCAAATATTGCAAATAAGGGATTTGATTATATCAGGCTGACGACAAATCTTTGCAGTATGCTTGACAATAACGGTATTCTCAACGAAAGTGCAATGTATAATCTTGATAAGGTACTTGATTATGCTCTTCAATCCGGGCTTTGTGTTATCCTTGAACTTCACGGCTGGGAAACGTTGAATAATGATCCTACGTCAGATAATATAAAAACACTTGTTTCCGTCTGGAAGCAGGTTGCCGAAAGATATAAAGATTCTCCTGCCGGGCTGATGCTCGAAATCCTCAATGAGCCGGACAACAGGAGCGGGAAGATGAGCAAAACAAGGTGGAACTATATTCAGAATAAGGTAACCGCCGCCATCCGTGAGATCGACAATGACAGAATAATCGTTCTCGCTTCGAGAAATCTGAATGTTTCATCTACACTGAAAGATTTGTTTATTAAGCACAGCGATCCCTATTTGATTATTGATGTTCACAACTACTCACCTATGGAATTCACTCACCAGGGAGCGGAATGGATGGACGACAGTTATCAGAAAAGTGTTCCTTACAGCAAAGAGGTTGCAGATGAATTCGCCGCAGCCGTTAAGCTGGCTGCCGATTATGAGAAAAAGCACGGTACAAAAGTAGTTGTCGGTGAAATCGGTGTTTATCTGAAACAGGTTGACGAAAAAGAAGTAAATGCTTTTCTTAACGATGCGGTAAACTGTCTGAAAGAATATGATTTACCGTTTGCCTATTGGGAATATTATGCAGGCTTCGGGGCTTATGATTTGGAAACAAAGCAGTGGAAACCGTTTGTAACCGATGCTTTGCTTAAGCATAACGCACTTATACGAACCCGATTTTGACGGGAAAATATTGTGCCTATGCTACGTTATTACATATACAAATCAGAATTTAGTGGGGTGTTGCAATATGCTTATTCGTACAGCAAAAAAGGATGACTTTGAACAAATTGACAAAATGTTTCATCACCTATACTCTCTCCATATTGAAAACAGACCTGATATATTTAATGACAATGGATA
>JAZUKF010000151.1:0-15517 GCA_045643165.1 Acutalibacteraceae bacterium
TCAATTTCGGCCATTTCTTTTTTTATTGTTTCCTTTGACGCATCATAAGTAAAACGAATTAAACTTACAATTCCGGTTTTTCCGTCATACGTACAGGAAAAATCATTAAGATAATGAATCTGAGGATTGTCATCGACAATTTTGGTAACGGCATTTTCGGCTGTGGCAACGGAAACACCGTATTTTTTTACATCAATACTGCTGTCAACATTTAACAGTGATTTTTTGATCGCCTCATCTATACTGTCAGCGGCATAGCCGGTAATTGCCACCGAACAGACAGAGAATACGGTGAGTATTGCTAATAATAATGCAGTTATTTTTTTCATAAAAAACACCTTCCTTAATCTATTGATTTTAAGCTTTCCACCATATCAATTTTTTTAATATAAAAATGCATTGCAAAATTAACGAAGAATGAGAACGCAAACGTCATGAGAACAGAATAAACGAAACTCATTATTCCGATTTCACGTCCGAACATTACAACATTTACTTCTGCCATGCTGATTACAAATTGATGCAGATAAACACCTGCTAAAAGTCCTGCAAACACACCGAAAAATGTAATAATGATGTTTTCTCTTCCCACATAGGATGTGGATTCCCTGTTATAGAAGCCTAAAACCTTCAATGTGGCAATTTCACGTTTTCTTTCGTTAACATTGATGTTGCTGAGATTATATAGAACAACAAATGCCAACGCAGCCGCAGAAATAATAAACACGGCAATTACAAGGTTTAAGCAGTCAAATAATTTGTCGAAAGTTGTTATAACCTGATTTGCATCAACCACGGCATTTATGTCATTATATTTCATAAGGTCTGTGGCGATTTCATTCGCTTGTGCATTATCGGCATATGTTATATACATATAATTGAAACTTACCGGACTGCGGAAAACATTTGTGTACAGTTCGGGAGACATATACACATAATGATAAGCATAGTTTTCCACTACTGCGGAAACAAGAATTTTTACTGTCAGTCCGTCATTGAATTTCAGGTTAATTGTATCGCCGGGAGAAACCTTTGCAATTTTTGCAAATTTTTCCGTAATAATAACTCCGCTGTTATCAAGAGTGTGTTTTATATCTGTTTTTCGTTCACGTAAATCAATAAACTTGCTTAAATCTTCATTGTTTTGAGGAACGAAAAGGTTAACGTCAAGAGTGTCTTCGCTTTTATCCGAACCGCCCTCAACCATTCTGTTGTAGAACATCATGGCATTGTCAACATTTTTGTTTTCGCAAACCTTATTGTATATTATGCTGTCCGTTGCAGAGATTTGACTGTTTTTAAGTGCCACCTGTGCATCAAACATACTCACTCCGCCGTCGCCGAATTGCGATTTGAGAATTGCATCAATGGAATCGTTTATACCGAATCCCGTTACAAGTAATGCGGTACAGCCTGTTACACCGATGAATGTCATAAGGAAACGCTTTTTATTTCTGAAAAGATTTCTGGTGGTAACTTTGGATGTAAAATTAAAACGGTTCCAGATGAAGGGTATTCTTTCAAGTAAAACTCTTTTTCCCGGTTTAGGTGCTTTTGCTCTCATTAAGATTGCGGGATTGCTGTTCATTTCACGTCTTGATGAAAAATATGTTGCAAGAACTGTGGTAAGAACAGAGAAAACCGTTCCGAGAAGAATATATTTTACGGGGAAAAGAATTGTAAGTTTCGGTAATTGATAAACGACTGAGTATGAGGAGAATATGGCGTTGGGATACAGTACAAATCCCACCGATAATCCGATTACCGAACCTATAACAGTTGCAAAGAATGAATAAAGAATATATTTTAATCTTATATCTTTTTCTGAATATCCCAATGCTTTTAATGTACCGAGTTGAGTTCTCTCCTCGTCAACCATTCTTGTCATCGTGGTCAGTACAACAAGTGCGGAAACTATGAAGAAGAAAACAGGGAAAACAGAAGCAAATGCCTCCATGCTTTCGGCGGTTTGTCCGTAGTTTTCGTATCCGGGCAAAGCCGTTCTGTCATAAATCATCCAACTTGAAGAAGTCGCAACAGCTTCAAGTTCTTTTTCCGCTTGCTGAATGTCATATTTTGCATCGTCTAACTGAGAGTACGCTTTTTCGTATTCTTCATTATATTGATTGTCATATTCGGCAAGTTTTGCACGTCCCGCTTCAAGTTCTTTTTTCTTTGCTTCAATTTGAGCCCTTGCGGCGGCTTGTGAGGATGCAATCTCCGATTCGCCGTTGCTTATTTTAATTCCGTTTTCATCAAGAAGTTTTTTGGCATCGTCAAGTTGCTTTTTACCGTCTTCCAACGCTTTTTTTGCTTCCGGAAGTTTGTCTGCAATCTGTTTGATTTCCATATTATTTGCAACGTATTCGGCGGCAATGTTCTGACGTTCTTTTTTCTTATTGCTGACTTGCTCTTTCAATGCGGTTAAATCCGGATCTTCACCGGTGATGATATAACCGTTTTCATCAGTAACAGGTTCAAAGTCAGATGAAAAATTGTTGATTTGTTCCTGTAAATCCTCGATTTCTGTTTTGAGCGAGGACATTTTTTCGTTTTGCTCAATGACGGTGGACTGTAATTCCGTATATTTTTTTTGATAATCGTTATATTGCTTTTTACCGTCGTCATATTCTTTTTTCTTGGCATTGTATTCCGCCAAACCTGCGGCATATTCTTTTTTTCCGCTGTCAAGTTCACTTTGAGCGGAAGAAAGGGAAGAATTTAATTTTGCTTCGGCTTTTGCAATTTCCGCATCACCGGATGCAACGAGATTTCTGTAATATTCAAGTTCGCTGAAAGCACTTCCCAGTTTTTCGTCTGCTTCTTTTTTCTTTTTTTCGTATTCGGCTTTACCGTCCTCAAGTTGCTTTTTATATTCGGCGGTTGCCTCTTCGATACGTACTGCAATATGTTCGTCCGAAACGGATAAAATTCTTTCACTTACGGGTTTCAGATAATTGTAATATTCATCGCTGTATGGATAAAATTTATCGGAATTTTCGGCACGTACACAAATTTCCGTAAAATAATCAATACGGAAAGAATTTTGAGGAACGTAGATGAAACATCCTAAGGAACCGCTTCCCACATTTGTTTGTCCTCTTTCAAAGGAGATGTATCTGGGCGTTCTGATTACACCGACGATTTCAAATTCGGAAACTTTCAGTTTGTTGTTGATATTTTCTTCAATACCCACGATTTTTATTTTTTTGCCTATTTTAAAATCCGACGGTGTGGCTATTTCACTTCTGTCTATAAGACATTCGTTTTCGGCAGTGGGATATCTGCCTTCTAATAACGTTATTCTGTTTATATAATCTTTATTGTCGATACCTTTATCGTAATTTTCAGCAAGAGTAAAGTCAAGACCGTATGCTCTGCATATCGTCTGTCCGCCATCCATATTGGCACAGGTTTTTCCGTCAACCTCTACGGTGCCGTCAGCAAATTTATAACCGACAGCATTTGCTACGCCGTCAATTTCTTTTACGGCATCCACATCCGATTGATTAAATCCGACGGTTGAAATCATCCATAAATCCATCAGATTGCCGGATTTGAAATAATCTATCGCCGTTTGTTCCATATCCGGAGCGGCGGCATTTATACCGGCAAAGAAACTTATTCCCAAAGCAACAATGGCAATGATGGAAATAAATCTTGACTTCGTTCTGCTTACGGAACGAAGCATTTCTTTAAATAACATTTTTTTCATTACCATTCTATCCTTTCGGCAGGAACGGGATTTTCGTTTATTTCCACGGAGGAAATTTTACCGCTTCCCATTGAAATGATTTTATCTGCCATAGGGGCAATGGCATGGTTGTGAGTGATAACAATAACCGTTACGCCTGAATCACGGCTTGTTTCCTGAAGAAGTTTAAGAATTGAAACACCGGTCTTATAGTCAAGTGCTCCCGTAGGTTCATCGCAAAGAAGAAGTTTCGGATTTTTCGCCAAGGCTCTTGCGATGGAAACTCTTTGTTGTTCACCGCCGGAAAGCTGTGAAGGGAAGTTGTTAAGTCTGTCGCCTAATCCCACCATTTCAAGAACGGTTTTTGCATCAAGACAGTTACGGCTTATCTGTGTGGCAAGTTCAACATTTTCCAATGCCGTAAGATTCGGTACAAGGTTATAGAATTGAAAAACGAAGCCTACGTCATAACGTCTGAAATCGGTAAGTCTTTTGTTATTGAAATTGCTGACAAGTTCACCGGCAACGGCAACGTCTCCGCTTGTACAGTTGTCCATTCCGCCGAGAATGTTAAGAACAGTTGTCTTTCCTGCACCGCTGGCACCGACTATGACGCAAAATTCGCCTTTATCAACGGAAAAACTGACGTCATCAACTGCTTTGATTTCCACTTCTCCCGACTTATAAATCTTACTAACATTATTGAATTCAATATATGCCATTTGTGTTTTCCTCCGAAAAAATGTTTATTATAAAACTGATTTTAATTTTTGTAAAACCCGGTTTGCGACAGGGATAGCCAATGTTCTTGCAGAACTGTGAACGTCCTCCAAAACAACAATTACAGCATACGGAAAGTTTTCATTTTTTGAAAATCCGCAGAATAATGCGTTGTCGCCGGTTTTGGAATCTCCGACCTCTGCCGTACCTGTTTTACCGCACATTTCAAGTCCCGGAAATGACCAATCTCCGTAATAATTTTTTACGTTTGAACGTAATAAATCAGCAAGTTTGTTTGCGGTGGAGGGAGAAAGATTTATCTCCGTGTAAGTTTTTGTTTTACCTTTATTAGTTGTAAAGCCCTCGGATGAAACGATTGATTTCAGGTAATAGGGTTGTACGGCTTTTCCTCCGTTGGCTATTGCTCCGAAAAGTGTCATCATCATACAGGGATTTACTTCAACTGTATATTGACCTATTCCTGCCCAGCCCATATCAATGTCAACTGCTTTTGATAAATCAATTTTACCCTTTGCAATATTGACTTTATCAAGTTCAAATGATGAAGTTAAACCGAGTTCGTTTGCGGTTTTCTGAAGTTTATCTTTTCCCAGCTCCACCGCAAGCTGTGCAAATGCCACGTTGCAGGAACGGTTAAGTGCCTGTTCAAAGGTTAATTTCCCGTGATTTGAGTTGCAGACGACTTTTGAATTTCCTATTTTATAAATTTTGTTGCAGGTAAATGTTCTGCTTTCAATGTCGCTGATATTTTCAATCGCACATGCGGCGGTAACGGTTTTAAAGGTTGAACCCGGTGTAAATGTTGAGGATAAAAACTTGTTGATATATGCACCTTTATATGCATCACTGTCCATTACGGTTTTGTCCGGTTTGTTTTCCGGATCGTATGAAGGTGTTGAAACCATGCAGACAATTTCGCCTGTTTTGTAATTATACACACCGACGGTACCTTTCCTATCACCGAGTGCTTTATATGCTTCGGCACAAACATCGGATTTTAATGTAAGATTTATTTCGTTTCCGCTTCTGTTTTTTTCAAGATAATACGTTCCGAAAATCAGATTATATCCGGTCAATTCCGGCTCAAATAAGGCGTGTACACCTGTTGACATATATCCTTCGGTATCACCTATTGCGTGTAATGTTGCTTTTCTAACGGTGGAGTCCGTGTTGAATTTTCTCTTTCCGTCAACGGTTTGAGCAAGAATTTTCCCGTCATCGTCATATATTGTTCCTGCGGAGATAATTTGTCCCGCTGTGTAAAGATGCTGGTTTGAACGGTGAGTTGCCCATTTTTCTCCGTTAAAAACAAAGGAAATTATAAGCACGGTAACACCTGCCAAAAACATTCCCACCACTATTAAAAGCAAAAATGCTCTTTTTACGGTATTGTGCATAGCTTATATCCTTTCTTGATTATATTAAGGTTTCCGTTTCTTTCAATGTTCTCGGATATGCTCTGGGATCAACACTTTTAATGAATGCCATCAATGCCCAGCAGCAGATCATACTTGAACCGCCACGGCTCACAAAGGGGAACGTAACTCCCGTCCAGGGAATAAGATCGGTTACGCCGAAAACATTCAGGCTGACCTGAACGAGAAGAAGTCCTGCGGATGAACAGGCGGCAATAACATAAAAAGAGGATCTTGCGGATTTTGAACTTGCAATGGTGTAAATAAGTACAGCAGGGAAAACAAGAACAATTTCAAGTCCGATTAAAAGACCGTATTCTTCGCATACCATACCGAAAATCAAATCGGTACTTGCTGCATAGATATTTCTTAACATTCCTTTTCCCACGCCTAAACCGAACAGTCCTCCGCCTGCCGAATATGTTAACATTCTTGTTTGCTGCATACCTTTTCCGTAGGGCGAGTCCCATATATGTCTGTATGTGGAAAAGCGTTCCGCAACGGTGGATTTAAATGTAACAATCATTATTGCACCTAAAACCGCCACAACGCAGATTATGGCGATGGTTCTGATATCGCCGGAACGCATATAAGCGATTATCAGAAATGTTGCGAAGAAGATAAGTGCGGTGCCGAAATCTCGCATAAGGAATAATGCCCCTATACATCCTGCGGCAAAAACAAGATATTTGAAAACACTTTTTGTGGTTTGAAGCTTGTCCAATGTGGCGGCTCCCACAAAGATAAAAGCAATTTTTACGATTTCCGAGGGCTGAAATGAAATTCCTCCGATATTAACCCAGTTTTTTGCTCCGTTATATTCTTCCGAAAAAATAAGGTTAAACGCAAGTGCGGCACCTGCAAAAGCCGCCGCCGGTAAACGAAGTACGGTAACACGGTCGGCGTTTCCGATCAACCATCTCATTATCAGGAAAACAATAACACCTACATAAATATAAATCATTTGTTTAAACGCATAATCTTTATCTATCGTAGCAATAAGGGATAAACCGATTCCCGAAAGGAAGAAAGAAATAATTTCAAGTTCAAAGGATGTCTGCTTTACAGAAATTCTTAAAATAAACACATATGCCCATTCAAGAAGAATAAAGCAGGCAAAGGATAAAAATATTTTGCCCGTGTTCTCCTTTGCAGATAACAAAACCTGTGTGAAAGAAGAAACCTGGAAAACCGTCATAAGGATCAATTCGATTCCCCAGCGGAATTTTTTAGTTTTGTTTTTTAAATTCTCCACGAGTTCCTCTCCGTTTCCGTTATACTCTCCTGTATTTTTCTTCAAATTTTATTATTGCACCGCCTACATCAAGAACATCTCCGTCTTTCAGGATTTTCTTCTTTGTGTAAAGTTTATTGCCAACATAAACGCCGTTGGAAGAGAAGTTTGTAATTTCCCATTTTCCGCCGAGATAATTAAACTGAACATGTTTTCTTGAAACCGTAGGAAGATTGAGATAAATATCGCAGTCTTTTCCCCGTCCCGCAATATAACTTTCCCCTTCAAGGAGGAAAACTTTTCCGTTATTTCCGCTGATCAAAGCGGAAATGTATTTATCTTCTTTACTGTCATTGAAATCCGGTGCGGAAAATACATATCCCGCTTCGCCTAATGTGATGGTATCACCGTTTTCAAGGACGGATTTTTTCTTTATTTTTTCTCCGTTAATATAAACGCCTGATTTTGAACCGGTATCAAAAATTTCCCACTTATTATTTCTTCTTGAAATAACCGCATGAGCCCTTGAAACCGTATCATATTTTAAAGTTATATCGCAGGAATTACTTCTGCCGATTGATGTTTCCCAATATTTGATTGCAACGGCATCACCTGTTTTTTCGTTTACAAGGAATGCTACCGTTTTGTTTTTCGGACGCTTATAGAATACGGATAGTACGCATCCCGATAAAATGATAAATCCTATGGCGGGATACATGTATCTCAGATATTCTTCTAAAAATTCCAAAATGTATCCCTCCTTAAAAAAATATCCTATTATACACAGTAAATTATATACCAAATGCCGAAAAAGGTCAATATAATTAAGCATCCTTTAATAATTTTTCGGATTTTTTAAGAAATTCTTGATTATTTTGAAGTAATAGTTTACTATAATAGTAAATATTATTTTCGGAGGATAGTTTATGAGTGTAGAAAAAAGACTTTTCGGAACGACTTCAAGAGGTGAAGATGTTTATATTTTTTCAATAGAGAATAATAACGGTGTTAAGGCTGAAATAATAACCTACGGAGCAACTCTTAATAATCTTTTTGTACCGGATAAGAACGGAGAATTTGCAGATATACTTATCGGTTTTGACGATATTGAAGGACATGAAACACGTTCTGCCAATCAGGGAATGACTATAGGCAGGTTTGCAAACAGAATAGCAAAGGGAAAATTTGTTATTGACGGGATTGAATATGAGGTTCCTCATAATGAAAATCAGACATGTCTGCACAGCGACGGAGAATTTTCTCAGGTTGTTTGGAAATCAATTATTGTCGATGATAATAAGGTCGAATTTTCACACAGAAGTCCCGATATGACAAAGGGTTTTCCGGGAGAGATAAATGTTGTTGTAACGTATACTCTTACCGATTACAATGAATTGATTATTGATTATAATGCAAAGAGTGATAAGAAAACGGTAATGAATTTTACCAATCACGCTTATTTTAATCTGGGCGGATTTGACTCCGGTGATATTACCGGACATATTCTGACCGTTGATGCTGATTATTTCACACCTATTGACGGCGACAGTATTCCTACGGGAGAATTGAGAAGCGTTAAAGGAACACCCTTTGATTTTACTTCACCCAAAGAAATAGGGAAGGAAATTCATGCAGATTATGAGCAGTTGATTAAAACCAAGGGATATGACCATAATTTCTGTTTAAACAAAAAAACAGATAATTCTCCGAATATACGTGTTCTTGAACCGAAAAGCGGCAGGGTTATGGAAGTTTATACAGACCTTCCGGGAGTACAGCTTTATTGCGGAAACTTTTTAGACGGAGTTGAAGGTAAGGGCGGAACAATAATGAATCAGCATGACGGATTTTGTCTTGAAACTCAATTTTATCCGGATACACCTAATAAGCCTGATTTTCCTTCTTGTATTGTTGAAGCGGGCGAGGAGTTCAGAACGACAACAACATTCAAATTTTTAGTTGAACAATAAAATATTATTACAAAAAAAGATGATTCTGAAAGGTCATATATTTTTCAGAATCATCTAATATTTTTTATTCGAATTATATTACCAATTTATATTATAACTTTGCTCAATGGTAACGGGAAGAGAAACATCCGTACCGAGAGCATTTAGTTTTAATGTCCAGGGAAGCTTATGATAAAGCGATAAAAGTTTTCCGGAATTTGCATCAATAGTGGCTTTTATTGTGCAATTACTGTATGTAACTTTGATGCTTTCTTCTTTAATTACCGCCATACCTGCTGAACCGGCACCGTCAACGATGGCCTGTTTTGTTACGGGAGCCATCGCATTGCTTACGCTGGTTAAATCATCCTTTAAAACAATGGTTATAATATATTTACCGCCGCTTTCGGTACAAGTTGCACTCTTTACATTACTTGTGGTAAGTTTGCTTGCATAACTTTGATTTTCAACCGGGAAAAATTTATTTCTGTCGGAATTTGATGTATAAGTTTTGCCGGAACGGTCCTTCATTATTCCCATGTTGTCATTGATAAGACCGTTTGCCAATCCCTGTATGGATTTTAAGATACCTGAAAGAGTAATTCCCGCAGATGAGTTTTTCAGATATTCCTGATAAATACTTTTTGAAGATATTTTTGCTTCGTTGGCTGCCTTTGTATAAAGATTTACGATTTCCGCTGTAGAGGAAGGTTTTTTGGAAGGCTGTTTACCGTTTTTCGTTGGTTTTACGGAGTTTGCGGTTGTTTTCTTTCCTGATTTTCCATTTGCGGTTGTTTTAACATTTTCCGTTTTTCCGTCTTTTGTTATATTCTCGGATGATTTTTCATCCTTTGTTTCTTCTTCGGAAGAGGATTTCTCTTCTTCTTTTGTTGCTGTTTCTTCGGAAACAGTTTTGTTTTCCGCAACCGGAACGCTTGAGGTTGTTTCATCTGCCCCTGTTGTTTTTTCCGTAGTGCCGTTTTGGGCGGAGCAAGCACTTAAAGATAAAATGATTGCAAGCGCCGAAATGATAGCTATTATTCTTTTCATCTTATTACACCTCATCAAAATTTAATAATACTACTCACAGTAGATATTATACTACTGTGGGTAGAATTTTTCAATAGTTTAGAAGTATTTTAAAAATATTTTAATATTTCCCAAATATTTTTATTCTTTTCTTTGACAATAATGATAATATAGTGTATAATTGATGCAATTATAATTATAGGAGTGATTACTATGCCATTGGTAACAACTAAAAAAATGTTTGAGGATGCATACAAAGGCGGATACGCAGTCGGTGCATTCAACGTAAATAATATGGAGATTATTCAGGGTATCGTTCAGGCAGGCGAAAAACTTAATGCACCTCTCATTCTTCAGGTTTCTGCGGGTGCAAGAAAGTATGCAAATCATACTTATCTTGTAAAACTTGTTGAGGCTGCTGTTGAAACGACAGGTCTTCCGGTTGCTCTTCATCTTGATCACGGCCCGGATTTTGAAACATGCAAAAGCTGTATTGACGGCGGATTTACTTCGGTAATGATTGACGGTTCTCATCTTCCTTATGAGGAAAATGTTGCTTTGACCAAAAAAGTTGTTGAATATGCTCATGCTCACGGAGTAGTTGTTGAGGGTGAGTTAGGTCAGCTTGCGGGTATTGAAGACGATGTTAATGTTTCCTCCGAGGATGCGAATTTCACAAGACCTGAAGAGGTTGAGGATTTTGTTACCCGTACAGGCGTTGATTCTCTTGCCATTGCAATCGGAACAAGTCACGGTGCTTATAAATTCAAACCCGGTCAGAAACCGCAGCTTCGTTTTGATATTCTTGAAGAAGTCGGTAAAAGACTTCCGAACTTCCCCATTGTACTTCACGGTGCAAGTTCTGTTATTCCGGAATTTGTTGAGGAAATCAATAAATACGGCGGATGTATGGATGATGCGATCGGTATTCCCGAGGAGATGTTGCGTGAAGCTGCAAAAATGGCAGTATGTAAAATCAACATTGACTCTGACCTTCGTCTTGCAATGACGGCCGCAGTGCGTAAATATATGGCTGAAAATCCGTCTCATTTTGATCCCAGACAGTATCTTGCCCCCGCTCGTACTGCTATTCAGGGAATGGTTGAGCATAAAATTGAGACAGTTCTCGGTTGCGGCGGAAAAGCGTAATAAAATAAATTCGGGTTCAATCTTGTGATTGAGCCCGAAACTTTTAAACTATAAAAACGGTAAATATTAACACAGTTTATAAATAAAAAAATAAAGGAGATGTAAAAATGGACGTTTCGCAAAAATTCGTAAAAGAAGGATTAACTTTTGATGATGTTCTTCTTATCCCGAGAGAGTCGAAAGTTCTTCCCAAAGACATTGATATTAAAACAACATTGGCAAAAGATATCGTTCTGAATATTCCGCTTATGACTGCCGCTATGGATACGGTTACGGAATCGAGAATGGCAATAGCTATTGCACGTGAAGGCGGAATCGGTGTTATACATAAAAATCTCCCCATGGAGGTTCAGGCTACTGAAGTTGACAGAGTAAAGCGTTCAGAGAACGGTATTATTACAAATCCGTTTTTCCTTTCTCCGGATCATTATGTTTCCGATGCCATTGAGCTTATGAAAAAATACAGAATTTCAGGTGTTCCCGTTTGTGTTGAAGGCGGAAAACTTGTGGGAATTCTGACTAACAGAGATCTTCGTTTTATGACAGATTTTAATATTAAAATAAGTGAAGTTATGACGAAGGATAATCTTATTACATCTCACGTGGGAACAACATTGTCGGAAGCACAGAAGATTTTGATGAAATATAAAATCGAAAAACTTCCCCTTGTTGATGATAAAGGAATTCTTAAAGGACTTATCACAATAAAGGATATTGAAAAAGCAGCGTTGTATCCCAATACCGCAAGGGATAAAAAGGGCAGACTTCTTTGTGCGGCGGCTATCGGTGCTACAAAGGATGTTTTGGAAAGAGCAACAATGCTTGCTCAATCACAGGTTGATGCTTTTGTTCTTGATTCTGCACACGGCCATAGTGAAAATGTTCTCAAGGCAGTTTCAAAAGTTAAGGAGCATTTCCCGGATATAGCTCTTATTGCGGGAAATGTTGCAACGGCAGAGGGTACGGAGGCTCTCATTGATGCAGGTGCAGATTGCGTCAAGGTAGGTATAGGCCCCGGTTCGATTTGTACAACACGTGTAATTTCCGGTATCGGTGTACCGCAAATTACTGCAATTTTTGATTCTGCAAATGCGGCGGCAAAACATAATATTCCCATTATTGCCGACGGCGGAATAAAGTATTCCGGTGAAATAGTTAAGGCTATTGCGGCAGGAGCAAACACGGTTATGGTTGGATCTCTTGTGGCAGGATGTGAAGAATCTCCCGGTGAATGTGAAATATATCAGGGAAGACAGTTTAAGGTTTACCGTGGTATGGGCAGTCTCGGTGCTATGGCAAACGGAAGTAAGGACAGATATTTTCAGGAAGATAATAAGAAACTTGTTCCGGAGGGAATTGAAGGACGTGTACCTTATAAAGGACCTCTTTCGGAAACGATTTTCCAAATGACAGGCGGACTTCGTTCCGGTATGGGTTATTGCGGATGCGGTACAATAACGGATTTACAGGAAAAGGCACAGTTTGTACGTATCACAAATGCCGGTCTTATAGAGAGCCATCCCCACGATGTTCTTATTACAAAGGAAGCACCGAACTATTCCGGTAATTTCTGATAAAATAATCAAAAAGATGATTTTGAAAAAAGCAAATTCTTTTTCAAAATCATCTTTTTATTTATCTGAATATTTCTATCGCATTATTTAAGTTTTTAATTGTAATTGATCTTTCGGTTCCCGCATATTCTCCGTCAACCGTCCAGGGAACTTTGTATTCGTGTTCAATAGTAATTTCCGATGATTGACGCAGAATTACATATTTATCATCATAATGATGATTTATCAAACAGTCAATGGTATTTTTCCAATCTTCCGTTGAATTCGGCATTCTTGCAAGAATTACTTCAAATTTTCCGTCATTCAGGTTTACAATATTATTTCCGATGCTTAATGCTCCTGCCAGGGACATGGAATTGCTGACAGAGCCGAATGCAATATCCGCTTCGATTTCTTCTCCGTCGCAGTTTAATTTTGTATGAATGGGCTTTGTGTTTCTTAAATCCATTAAACCGTTTACCATATACGCCGCATGTCCGAAAATATGTTTAACAGAGGATGGCGTTTCGTATGAGGCACGTGTACAAACTCCGAATGATGCCACATAGGCAAAATATTTATCGTTAAAAAGTCCCACATCATTTCTGATTTTTCTGTCGCCGATAATAAGGGATACTGCTTTTCTTGAATTTACGGGAATGTTGAGAGTTTTTGCTAAATCATTAGTTGTTCCGGAAGGGATATATCCGATGGGTTTTCTGTCATTGTAATCATAAGTCATCATTCCGTTAACTACTTCGTTAAATGTACCGTCTCCTCCACGGCAGACAACAATATCAAAATCTTTTGCATATTCTTTTACAAAAATCCGGGCATCATTTCTTGCACCGGTGGTACGAACAGTTGTTGAATATCCGGATTTGTTAAGCATTGCGGTTATGTCCAATAAATGTTTTTTTGTTTTTCTTTTTCCCGCATTCGGATTGATTATTACCAATGCTGATTTTTCTTCTTTTCTCATTTATCACACCTCCGTTATATTCTCATTTTACACTGCTTGTAAAAATAATTCAAGAAATTACACATATTCTTAACAAAAAAGATAAGATTTTTCTATTTTGTTAATAATTGAAAATATAAATATTTTATGGTAAAATAATGAAGTTAAAAAATTTAGGAAGTGATTAAAATAGCATCAGAAATTCAAAATGAAAATAAAATGGGATATATGCCGATAAACAAGTTGCTTGTAACAATGTCGTTGCCTATGATAATTTCCATGCTGGTTCAGGCGTTGTACAATGTTGTAGACAGTATTTTTGTTTCGAGAATTTGCGAAAATGCTTTGACGGCGGTTTCTCTTTCTTTCCCTATTCAAAATCTTATGATTGCTGTTGCCTCCGGTACGGCAGTGGGTGTAAATGCCCTGCTTTCCAAAAGTCTCGGAGAAAAAAATCAGGAAAAAGCAAACAGTATTGCCGAAAACGGTGTTTTCCTTTCTCTTGTGGGATATTTACTGTTTTTGATTTTCGGATTGTTTTTCGTTAAAACGTTTTTCACCGTTCAGACAGATGACCCCGAAATATTAAAATACGGATGTGATTATCTTTCGATTTGCAGTATTTTTTCTTTCGGTGTTTTCGGACAGATTATGTTTGAAAGATTGATGCAGTCAACAGGAAGAACTATATACACTATGTTCACTCAGGGATTGGGAGCAATAATAAATATTATTTTTGATCCTATTCTTATTTTCGGATATTTCGGTTTCCCGAAAATGGGTATCGCCGGTGCGGCAGCTGCAACGGTTATCGGTCAGATCATTGCATTTATTCTTGCCGTAATTCTCAACAAAAAATATAATCCCGATGTTAATATGTCTGTTAAAGGATTTCGTCCTAACGGAAAATTGATCGACGGAATATACGCCATCGGTGTCCCTTCAATTATTATGATTGCAATAGGTTCAATAATGAATTTCTTTATGAATAAAATTCTTCTTTCGTTTACCGCAACGGCGGTGGCTGTTTTCGGAGTTTATTTTAAACTTCAAAGTTTTGTGTTTATGCCGGTGTTCGGATTAAATAACGGACTGATTCCCATATTGGCATTTAATTACGGTGCACAAAAACGGAAAAGGATGATAAAGACTGTTACTCTGGGAATAACCTATGCTGTTTCCTTTATGGTAATAGGGTTGATTATTATTCAGCTGTTCCCCGACAAGCTTCTTTCTTTCTTTAATGCATCGGAGGATATGTTGACGATAGGTGTCCCTGCATTGAGAACTATCAGTATATGTTTTGTATTTGCAGGATTTTGTATTGCAATCGGCTCTGTCTTTCAGGCTTTGGGAAAGAGTGTTTTATCACTTCTTGTTTCCATTGCAAGACAAGTTCTTGTTTTAATTCCTGCCGCCTATTTGCTGTCAAAAACGGGAGTGTTAAATAATGTTTGGTGGGCTTTCCCGATAGCGGAAATTTCTTCTGTAATAGTAAGTACGATTTGTTTCATATATTTGTATAATAAAATCATAAAGAATATTCCGGAAGACGGAATAAAAAATTGATAATTTGGTTAGGCTGGCGGGAGTTGAACTCCGTTACGGTTTGGCTCGCCGCCTTTTCCCATCGGTTTTGCACTCATTTTTAAAAGGCGACAGCCTGTCTGCAAATTCGTGCTTCACCGAATGAAAAAAGGTGGCGGCACAAACTTCTGCGAACCAAAATGAGGCAGAATTTTTGATCCGATGAAGACGAGGAGTGCAGATATACTGCCGTATTTCAAACGAC
>JAZUKF010000152.1:0-10573 GCA_045643165.1 Acutalibacteraceae bacterium
TAATCAAAACCGATAATAATAATGCAAATACTTTTTTCATTTTATTAAGCTCCTTTTTTTGAATTTTTTCTCATTATTTTTCCGATAATTGCAAAAATGATAAATGCAATAAGATTTACGGTAACCACAGTTGCACCTGTCTGGAAGCCAAGCAAACATGCGGCAAAAAATCCTATAATAAAGCATACCAATGCAACAATTACAGATGTAATAATAACTTTAGTAAAACTTTTGCAAACTCTCATAGCGGTCAATGCCGGGAATACTATCAAAGCGGATATCATAATAGCACCCATCATATTCATTCCGAGAACAATAGTTACGGATGTCAGTATCGCTATAAGCATATTATAAACATTTGCTTTTATTCCGGTTGCTCTTGAAAAGTTTTCATCAAATGTTACCGCAAAAATTTTATTATAGAAAAATACAAACAGGAAAACAACAATTACGGATAATACAATGCTTATAATCAAATCTTCCGTATTGATTGAGAAAAGTGATGCGGAACCGAAAAGACTGTTACATATATCTGTATTTCTCTGATTTGAGAAATTATAAAGCAGACTTCCGACGGCTATTGCACCGGTGGAAACAAGGGCTATTGCGGCATCACCTTTGATTTTACTGTTATCATTTAATCGAAGAAGGAAAAATGCAGTCGCAATAACAATGGGAAGGGAAATTTCAAGTTTGAAATCACTCATTTTTAACAGTGCGGCTATTGCAACGGAAGCAAAACCAACATGGGATAATCCGTCACCGATCATTGAAAATCTTTTAAGTACAAGGCTGACACCTAAAAGTGAAGAACACAGTGTAACAAGGAAACCCACAATTAACGCTCTTGTTACAAGATTTATCATTATTTGACTTGAAAATAAGTCTGCAAAGGTCATAGTAGTTGTCATTTGTTTTCGCCTCCGATAAATCTTGCTGAAATATCACTTTTAAGATAATCCTCCGTTTTACCGAAAAACAGGGGACGGTGATGTAAGTGTAAAATATGTGTTGCATATTCCACCGATGCGGAAATATCATGGGAAATCATTATCACCGTGATTTTTTCTTTTTCATTTAATTCCTTAATGATTTTATACATTTCGGCGGTTACAACAGGATCAAGACCGGTTACAGGCTCATCAAGGAGAAGTAATTTTTTTGTGGCACACATTGCTCTGGCGAGAAGGACACGCTGTTGCTGTCCGCCTGATAAATCCTGATAAGACCGTTTTGCAAAATCGGTTATTCCGAGAAGTTCCATATTTTTCTTTGCCATCTGCTTTTCTTTCCCGGAATAAAAAGGTTTTATACCTCTGCTGTTAAGTGTTCCTGAAATTACTACTTCATAAACCGATGCCGGAAAATCCTTTTGAATATCATTCTGTTGAGGAAGATATCCTATTTCTGTTTGCTTTAAGCCGTCGCCGAATTCTATTGTTCCGCCGGCAGGCTTGATAAGTCCCAAAAGTGCTTTCATTAAGGTGGATTTACCGCTTCCGTTTTCGCCTACGATACAAAGATAATCTCCGTCATTGACTTCAAAAGAAAGATCGGACATTACAGTTTTACTGTCATAGGCAAGTTTCAAATCTTTACATTTTATAAGTGCCATTTTAATCAGTCCTTTTATGATAATGCTGTTTTGATGTTCTTGATATTCTGCTCCATCAAGTCATAATAAGTAACGCCGTTTTCAAAATCCTCCGGGGATACATTATGTGTTGAATGAAGGAGCAATTTTTCGGCACCTGTTGCCTGTGATATCTTATCGGCAACTTTTTGAGTTGAAAATTCGATATAGAATACAACGGGGATTTTCTTTTCATTTATCTTGTTTATTAAGAAATTTATTGTTGAAAGGCTTGGTTCTGTGCTGCTTGAACATCCTTTGAATGCGGCGTAATAATCAAGTCCGTAATCCTTTACAAGATATCTGAAAGGAAATCTTTCGGCAAAGACAAGAGTTTTATTTCTGCTTGAAGCAACAACATCTGTCAGTTCTTTATCAAGCTGTTTTAATTTAACTAAATAATTATCTGTATTTCCTTTGAATATTTCGGCATTTTCGGGACTTATTTTACATAATTCATCACAAAGACGGTTGACTATTTTAATAGCATTTTTCGGAGAAGTGAATACATGTTCGTCAAATTCTTCTTCGGCTTCTTCATGTTCTTCCGCTTCATTTTCCATACCTGCAACGGTTTCTTCGGAAACAGTACCTGTAATTTCGCAAAGAGAGATGAATTTCGTTTTAGAAGTATCGGCATTTTTCATAACATCCTCAACCCATTCATCACTTTCACCGCCGAGATAAACAAATAAATCGCAACTGTTTATTGAAGCAATATCGGATATACTTGCTTCAAAGCCGTGAACCTCAACGCCGGGAGATATAAGCATTTTTATATCAGCATCAACGCCATTTGTAATCTGTCTTAAAAAATCCGTTTGAGGGAAAACTGTTGTTACGATTTTTAAAGAAGCATCATTTTTTTCATTTGTTGTTTTTGCACCGCATCCGTAAAGGCAGGTTACAATTAAACAAACTGATACTAAAATTGAAATAATTTTTTTCATCAAATAAACCTCCGCATTTGCAAATTTGAATTTGAAATTCAATTTTGAATTATTTTATCATACTATTTTGGAAATTTCAAGAGCAAATATATAAAAATTTTGAAAATAATATATAGTTTTTTGTAAGTTTTTAAATAAAACAGTTGCTTTAAACTAACCGATGTGTTATAATTGAGAAAAGCAATGTTATATAAAGGGGTTATTTCCATGAAGAAATCTAAAAAAATAATTTCGTTACTGCTTGTTTCGTTGATGATGCTGTCATCTTTTTCGGTTGTATCCTTTGCGGGCAGTAAAAAAGAAACCGATTATACCATAATAAATCCTTATAAGGACGTTGACTGGGAAACATGGAAGCCTTATAAAGCAAATTTACATACTCATTGTACTGCAAGCGACGGCCGTGTAGATTTGCCTGATATGATTGAAGCTTATTACAAAGCAGGATATGACATCCTTGCTTTGACCGACCACGGTGTAATAAATAACGGTTGGAATAAGCCGAGAAAGGTTCATCCTCCTTTTAATCTTCTTCAAAAACTTACTACAATGTCAGAGGCCGATTATAAAAGAATAACAACCGGTTCAGACAGAGGTGGCAGAGGAATGATTGATATTCCCGGAGGTATTGAAACAAATATGGCAGTTCTTACAAAAACTCATGTTAACGGATACTTTACAACTGCCGGAAGCGGTGAATGGGGTATTGAAAACGATTATAAGACCGCTTGTGTAAATGTTGAAAATTCAACAGGCTATACGGTTCTTAATCATGTGGGCGACTGGACAGATTCACAGCATTATCCTGAGCGTGCTCATAACAGAGATATAATTGCATATTTCGCTGATATTTTTACTTCATGTAAATCATGTCTCGGTATGGAAATTGTAAACAGTGCGGATAATGTTTCCAGAATGGACCGTGTTTTTTGGGATGAACTTCTTAAAGTTGTTATTCCTACCGGCAGAACCGTTCTTGCTTTTTCAAACGATGATTCCGAATATCTTGATGAAGTAGGCAGAGATTTTGAATATTTTTATCTTAAAGAAAATACAGTTGAAAATGTTAGATCCGCAATGGTAAACGGTAATTTCTTTGCGTGCAGTAAACTTGCCAAAACTGAAATTTCCGACAGTTTTGTCGGTACGGGCGAAGTTCCTCTCGTTAGCAAGATCGTTGTTGATCAAGAAGAAAATACTATTGAAGTTACTCCGGATCCTTCAAGAGACTGTGATGTTATTGAATGGATTTATGACAGTAAGGTTATAGCAACCGGAAATAAAATTGATCTTAATGATTACGAAGATCAGGTAGGATGTTATATTCGTTTTCAGATGAAGGGTAAAGGCGGAATTACATACTCTCAGGCTTTTGAACTGAAGTATGACGGAAGAGTTGAACAAAAAGTTAATCCCAATCCCTTTTGGAATACATTTTTAGGTAAACTTGTAAGAAAAGTCATCAATACAAGAACATTTGCAATCTGCCAGATTATAATAGAAAAAATAAATTATAAAATAAATTTCTGATTTAAGAATTGAGGATTTTGTCATGAAAAAAAGTATTTTAAAAGTAATTTCATCATTACTTATTGTAACAATAGTTATTTCGATGACAGTTTGTGCATTTGCAAAGAATAATGAGCAACCGGATGTTGTTTATGTAAACGATTATTCCGATGCCGTAAATGCACTTTCCGTTAATGAGAAAAAAGATTATATCCCCACAATTATCGTTCACGGCCTCGGTCAGTCAACGGTATATGTTACCGATAACAACGGTAATAAGGTGATTGATAAAGACGGTGAAGAAATCACATCTTGGCCGATTTATCCTGATTTGGGAAAGATTTATAAACTTATTATTCCCGTTATTCTTACTCTGATTTTCCAGAAAGATTTTGCCTCCGGTGTTGCCTATGATGTAGCATGTGATATTTTAAAATATTGTGAATGTAAACCGGACGGAACACCTGCGAATAATGTTTATGTCAACAGACAGTATGTTCCCGTAAGTGAAATGACAAAAGAAAACCGTGATGAAGTTTACCATAGCGTTCCCATTGAAAATTTAGGTAAAATTACCGGTGAAGAAAATTTATATTATTTTGCTTATAATTCTCTCGGAGATACTACTGTACTCGCAAAAGAACTTAATGATTACATTGAAATGGTAAAAACTCAAAGAGGATGCAGTCAGGTCAACGTTGTTCCCATAAGTTTAGGCGGAACGATTGCTTCTGCGTGGCTTGAAATGTTCTCCGGCAGATATAAAGAATATAAAAATAACTATGCAAGTGTTCATAAATTTGTATTCATTGTTGCGGCAGTTGACGGTTCAAATATAATAGGTGATATATTTACAGATCAACTTTTATTTGATAACAAAGAGTTTTTGTATAACAAACTTCTTCCCACTTTAATGGAAGATTCATGGTCAAGTTATGCCATAAATATTGCTTTGAGAATTCTTCCGAATGATGTACTTATTAAAATAGTAAAATCCATTTTGAACGGTGCTGTTGACACGATGCTTTTAAAAACTCCTTCTATGTGGTCATTGATTCCGTCGGCATATTTTGATACAGCATATAAAATGCACATGGCGGATAAAGGCAGTGAGTATAATGTATTAAAGGAAAAAATCAACCTTTATCATACTGCACAGATAAATTTTAAAAAGAACATAAATGACTTTATCACACAAGGCGGAATTGTTCATGCAATCTGTTCATACGGACTTCAGCTTTATACAATCGGTAATTCATCTTTATATGTAAACTCCGATACAATTATCCAGTCTGCTTCTACCGGATTCCAAAGCACTTTTGCTAATCTCGGTGAAACATTGGGTAATAAATATACTCCGGTTGATCCCGTATGCACCAATCCTTTACACAATCACATTTCACCCGACGGAATGGTTGATGCTTCAACTTCGATTATTCCCGAAAATACTTGGTTTGTAGACGGGCTTAATCATGAGAGAACGGCAAGATGTGATTCGCTTATCAATTTTGCAATAGTTCTTCTTGCTGATGATACTGTAACGGATGTTCATTATAATCCTTCAAAATATCCTCAGTTTAACGGTTCGAGAGTTACAAGAGATTTAAGAGAAAAATATATTCCGGATGCTGAAAAAGTTGATGTTTCAAAATTAACGGCAGAACAGGCGAAAGAACTTGATTTTGCTCTTAAAGACTGTAAAGCAATGCTTGAAGAAACCGTTGTTAATACTGAAAATTCCAAAATGAGAATGGAAAGACTTTATAATGCTCTTGTAAATTGCGGAGTATATCAGGCGGAAGAACCGGATAAGGCGGAAGAAATACTTAAACCTATCTTTAAATTTATTTCAGAATTAAACAAATTTATATTCGGCGGAAAAGGATTTTCTGAAATTTTTAAATAATGATCAATCAAGATAGGGGATAGTTAGATGAAAAAAAATATTATTCTTGATACTGATTGGTGGACGGACTGCGATGACTGCGTTGCAGTCCGTGTTTTGGCAAATGCTCATAAGAAAGGTATCATAAATTTTCTCGGTGCAAATATAGATACGTATTTTGAAAAATCTCCGTATTCTCTTGAATTGTTTGCAAAAGAATGCGGTCTTACGGATTTTGAAATTGCAGTTGATTATAATGCGGTTGATAAAGATAAATTTCCAAAGGAAAACTGTTATCAACATAAGATAATCGAAAAATTCGGAAGTTTTGACGTTTTACCGAACAAAAAATATAATTCATCTGTTTCTTTTTACAGAAAATTACTTTCAAATTCAGAAGAAAAGACAGATATTATTGCAATCGGATTTCAAAACTCACTTGCAGATTTATTAAAAAGTGAAGCAGACGATATTTCACCTTTAAGCGGATTTGAACTTGTAAAAAATAAAGTTAATAAGTTATGGGCGATGGCCGGTAAATGGGATGTGGAAAACGGTGCCGAATATAATATTGCTCATAATAATAATTCTGTTTACGGCGGAATATATGTCAGTGAAAACTGGCCGACAGAAATTACTTTCCTTGGTTTTGAAGTCGGTGAGTCGGTAATAACAGGCGGTAATAAAATATTAAAAGATGAAAATGATGTTCTTCGTGTTGCAATGGAGGCTCACGGTTCATCAAAGGGAAGATCTTCATGGGATCCCATGACCGCCATGCTTGCTATCATCGGCAACGAAGATAAGGCAGGATATTTTACCGTAACAGGTCAGGCGAAAATTGACGAAAACGGCAGAAATAATTTCATCGAAAATCCAAACGGAAAACATAAATATATTATTAAAAAATTTGAAGATAATTATTATTCTGAACAGATAAATAATTTTATTATATAGTTCAGATTTGCGGAGGAAAAAATGACACTTGATGAATTGGAAATCGGAAAAACTTCTACGATATTAAATGTCGGGGGAGAAGGAGTTTTGCGATGCCGTTTTCTTGATATGGGCTTGATACCGAAAACGAAGGTTACCGTTGTAAAAGTTGCCCCTATGGGTGATCCGATCGAAATTTTAATCAGAGGTTATTCTTTGACCATAAGAATTGAGGAAGCAAAGCAAATTGAAATTGAGGAGGTTTAAAAATGATTTTTGCTCTTGTCGGAAATCAGAATTGCGGTAAAACCACTCTTTTCAATGCGTTGACCGGTTCTAATCAGCATGTTGGGAATTTCCCCGGTGTTACAGTAGATCAAAAAGTCGGTGATATGCTTCATTTAAAAAAATGTTCTGTAGTAGATTTACCCGGCATTTATTCTATTCGACCTTATACAAACGAAGAAATCGTTACAAGAGATTTTATTCTAAACGAAAAACCCGATGCGATCATTAACATCATTGATGCTACAAATATTGAAAGAAATTTATATCTTACTTTGCAACTTATAGAAATCGGTTTGCCTATGGTTGTTGCGGTCAATATGATGGATGAAGTCAGAAATAACGGCGGTTCCATTGATTTCAAAGGTTTTTCTGAAATGTTAGGCGTTCCGGTGTTACCTATCAGTGCCGCAAAAAATGAGGGTATCAGCGAACTTGAAAATGTTCTTTATCAGACCGCTAAAAATAAAGTTTTACCTAAAAAATACGATTTTTGTAAAAGCGGTGCCGTTCACAGATGTATTCATTCCGTTACCCATCTTGTTGAAGACCATGCGGAAATGATAAATGTTTCACCGAGATTTGCCGCAACTAAAGTGGTTGAGGATGATACATCATTTATTGAAAAACTTGAACTTACTAAAAATGAGCTTGAAACCATTGAACATTGCGTTATTGAAATGGAGTCCGAAACTGGACTTGACAGAAATGCCGCTTTGGCTGATATGAGATATGCATTCATTGTTGATGCATGTGAAATGAATGTTGTCAAATGTAAAGAAAGCATTGAACGTGTCAGAAGTGTAAAAATAGATAAAATTCTTACCGGAAAATATTTGGCATTACCGCTTTTCTTTGTAATTATATTTGTTATATTTTATTTGTCATTCAGTCTTATCGGCGGATCATTAAGTAATTTATTATCAATGGGTATTGATGCTTTTACCAATATGGTCGATAATGGGCTTGTGGCTTACGGTATTAACCCCGTTGTCAGAAGTTTGCTGATTGACGGAGTGTTTTCCGGTGTGGGAAGTGTGCTTAGTTTCCTACCCATAGTTGTTACGTTGTTTTTCTTTTTGTCTATCCTTGAAGATTCAGGATATATGGCAAGAGTTGCATTTGTAATGGATAAACTTTTAAGAAAAATAGGACTTTCCGGTAAAAGTATTGTTCCCATGCTTATCGGCTTCGGATGTACCGTTCCGGCTGTTATGTCAGCAAGGACACTTTCTTCCGAACGAGACAGAAAAATGACAATTATGCTTACTCCGTTTATGAGTTGTTCTGCAAAAATACCTATTTATGCAGTCTTTTCGGCGGCATTTTTTCCGAAATACAGCGCATTTGTTATGATTGGGCTGTACATAACGGGAATAATTGTCGGAATTATATCCGCTTTAATCCTAAAGAAAACAGTTTTCAGAGGCAAACCCGTTCCTTTTGTTATGGAATTGCCTAATTACAGATTACCCTCAATGAAAAGTGTTTTGCTTTTGATATGGGATAAGGCAAAAGATTTTTTGCAGAAAGCTTTTACCGTTATCTTTGTGGCAACTGTAATAATATGGTTCTTACAATCCTTTGATACAAGATTAAATGTTGTTAAAGAAAGTTCTGACAGTCTTTTGGCGGGTATCGGCAGATTTATTTCTCCGGTTTTTAAACCGCTCGGTTTTAATGATTGGAGATTGGCAACATCTCTTGTATCAGGTTTGACGGCGAAAGAGGCCGTTGTCAGCACTTTAAGTGTTTTGACCGGAACATCAATAGATAATATCGCATCAACTCTTTCGTCATTGATGACTCCGTTAAGTGCCGTTAGTTTCTTGATATTCACATTGCTTTATACTCCCTGTGTTGCTTCCGTTTCATCAATCAGACGTGAATATAATTCAAGAATAAAGGCAGGCGAAATTGTTATTTTTCAATGTTTTATTGCCTGGATTTTTGCATTTATTGTTTATTCCGTCGGCTCCTTGATATTTTGAGGTGTAATAATGAAAATTTCGGATTATATAATCATTTTTATTGTTGCCGTTCTTTTTGTTGCGGCAATAATTAAAATAGTGAAAATCAAAAAAAGCGGAAAATGTATTTCCTGCGGAACATGTAATGGATGTTCATGTGAAAATTGTAATAAAAATCAATCGGAGGTTTAATATCATGAAAAAAATCATTTCTCTCATTTTATGTATCGGTATAATTATTTCGGCAATTTCCGTTTCCTCTTTTGCAACGGTAATCAATTTGCCCGATTCGGACATTAAAAATGTAGTTTTAACTATGGATTCAACCACTTCAAGGCGTTTATGCTGGCGTACAAATGAGATAACCGCTTCCGATGTCGAAGTGACGGAAAACGGAGATTTGATTAAATCGAACACTTTTTATTTTTACGGAAGTGTTTCCGAATTTAAAGGCGAATATGTTCACAAAGCTGTTATTACAGGTTTGAAACCGGGAAAAAGTTATTCATACAGAGTCGGAGATATCAAAAACAACCGTTGGAGTGATTACGGAAATTTTTATGTAGATGACTGTGATTCCGATTTTAAAATGATTGCTTTTGCCGATGTTCAGGCATTTGAGTATGAAGATTTTATCGAAGCATCGAAAATTGTCGCAAAGGCAATAGAAGTTTGTCCGGATGCGGAGTTTATTGCTGACTTAGGCGATTATGTAAATGATAGCACTCAACAGGAATGGGATAACTATTTTGATATATTTAAGTTTGCAAATACGTTTTGTACCCAGGTTCCCGTTGCAGGAAACCATGAAGGCAATTTTAAACACGGGTGGTTTGAAAATACATTTAATCTTAATGCCCCTGACGGTTGCAATAAAACGACAGGTGTTTATTATTCGTTTGATTACGGAAAAGCACATTTTGCAGTTTTGAACACAAACGATATGTATCCCATGTCCCAACAGCAGATAAATTGGTTAAAAAACGATATGAACAGTTCAAAAGCTCAATGGAAAATAGTGTTGACTCACAGAGCATTGTATTCTGCCGGAAAGAATATTATCAAACCCGATACTGTTATGATGAGAAATGTACTTCTTCCCATAATGGATGAACTTGATATAGATCTTGTGCTTTCCGGACACGATCATATGTATATGAGAACAAAACAGTTATATGATCAGAAAAATGTTCAAAATATTACTTATATAAAAGAAATGTACGGTCAGGAAGAAACTACTTTTGCAGTTAATCCCGACGGAACAACTTATACAATTATAGGTACTGCCGGCACAAAGAGATATACTATAAGGGATTACAATTTCGGTTGTCTTTTTGATAAAGAAGTTATTGATAATTATTTTTCTCAGAAAACGGATATTTACGGAGGTATATTTACAACACTT
>JAZUKF010000153.1:0-31789 GCA_045643165.1 Acutalibacteraceae bacterium
AATTATCACAAAAAAGACGGTCATAAAAAATTAAACTTTCTTTTACAACCGTCTTTAAATATTATATTTTAGTTTGCTTTTCAGTCTGCATTCTTTCTGCGTCTGATTGCCTTACCGATTTCAAATACAGGAACGGTTGAAAGAGCAAGACCGGCAGAAATAAGAAGTTCGGAAATTTGGAATGTTCCGGGTTCAATTCCGAATACAGAGCAAAGTCCGGGGATATAAATTGCGGCAAGAGTAAGAACGGTTGTAACAACAAAAGCACCTACAAGCCACCAGTTCATATTTTTGAACATATCCTTTGAAAGAATAGAACCACGTCTGCTTCTCATGTTAATAGCACACATCATTTCCGCAAAGTTTACAGTAAGGAATGCCATTGCCATAGCATTTATACATTCATTGGAACCGAAAAATACTCCGTGAAGAGAACCGACTTCCAATTTATATCCTATAAGATAAGCGGCAATTTCCACAACAGCAAGATAAATTCCCTGCCATACCATATCAAAACCCGCACCGTTGGAGAAAATACCGTCGGTGGTAGGTCTGGGTTTACGTTTCATCAAATTGCCTTCGGCTTTTTCCATACCCAGTGCAAGTCCGGGAAGTGAGTCGGTAACCATATTGATCCAAAGGAGATGAACGGGAGAAAGGATTTTAAAGTTTAATATTGATGCAAAGAACATGATAATAACTTCCGACATGTTTGTTGAAAGTTGGAATTGAAGAACCTTGCAAACATTATCATAGATTTTTCTGCCCTCTTCAACGGCGTGAACAATTGTTGCAAAGTTATCATCTGCAAGAACCATATCCGCAACGCCCTTAGTAACATCCGTACCGGTAATACCCATTCCGATACCGATATCGGAGGCTTTGATCGAAGGAGCATCGTTAACACCGTCGCCGGTCATGGCCGTAACCATTCCTCTTGCTTTCCATGCGTTAACTATTCTCGTTTTATGCTCAGGCTGAACACGTGCATACACCGAATATTTTACAACTTCTTCTACAAGTTCTTCATCAGTATATTTATCAAGTTCAGCACCGACAATAGCCTGACTTACGTCATCAATGATACCAAGGTCTTTACCTATTGCAACCGCTGTATCCTTATGGTCGCCGGTAATCATAATAGGTCTGATACCTGCCGCACGGCATTCTTCAATAGCGGCATAAACCTCAGGTCTGCAAGGATCTATCATACCTACGATTCCGAGGAAAATAAGGTCATTTTCCAAATTTTCCGGATCAAATGACGAGGGTTTTGTACCATGATTTTTGTATGCGGCACAAAGAACACGAAGTGCCTTATCCGCAAACGCTTTATTCTGAGCATTGATTTTCTTGATGAAATCTTCTGTCATGGGTTTTACTTCACCGTTTTCATCAAGATAACCTGTGCAACGTGAAAGCATAACATCACAGGCACCCTTTGTGTACTGAACAAATTTTCCGTCAACATCATGAACGGTTGACATCATTTTTCTGCCGGAATCAAAGGGAGCCTCACCTATTCTCGGATATTTTGCATTAAGTTCTTATCCGGGAAGTGAAAGTTTATTTGCCCAGTTTACAAGTGCACATTCCGTAGGTTCACCTACCGAAAATTCTTCTCCGGGTTTAATTTCGGCATCCGAGCAAAGTGCCATTGCGGTGGCAAGGAATTTTTCATCACTTGTAAATGAGTCAACAACCGTCATTTTATTCTGAGTAAGTGTACCCGTTTTATCAGAACAAATAATCTGTGTGCAACCGAGAGTTTCAACGGCGGTAAGCTTTCTGATAAGAGCCTGACGCTTTGACATTGCGGTAACACCGATCGAAAGAATAATTGTAACAACCGCCGGAAGTCCCTCCGGAATAGCCGCAACAGCAAGAGCGATTGCGGAAATAAATGTATCAAGCACAGATACGCTGAGGAATTTTGCAAAATCAAATGTACCGCCTTTAAATACCGGAATCAATGATTCAACAATACCCACAACGAAAACAAGAACACAAATTCCGATAACAAGTTTTGTAAGGAACTTGGAAAGTTCGCCCATTTTCTTCTGAAGAGGAGTCTGCTCCTTTTCGGACTGAGAAAGTGCATCGGCAATTTTACCCATTTCCGTATCCATTCCCACGCCTGTAACTACAACCTTACCACGGCCGTAAACTACTGTTGAGCCTGAATAAACCATGTTTTTCCTGTCGCCGAGAGCAACATCCTGATCATCCTTGCACATAAGAACATCAATGATTTTCGTTACGGGAACGCTTTCGCCCGTAAGTGCGGCTTCCTCCACCTTCATTGAATAACTTTCAAGAATACGGCAGTCGGCGGGAACTGCATCTCCCGCTTCAAGAACAACAACATCGCCTACAACGATATCTTCACTCTTTATAACAACGATTTCTCCGTCACGCAATACCTTGGAGGTGGCGGCAGTCATCTGCATCAATGCCTCCATAGCCGCTTCGGATTTACTTTCCTGAACAAGGCTCATAATCGTGTTGATAATAACAACAACAAGAATTACGAAAACATCGGCAAAATCACCGAATGTAGGTGTACCCTTTGCTTCGATAACAGCAACAACGGCCTGAATACCTGCCGCAACAATAAGCATGATTATCATGGGATCGGCAAGGGAACTGATGAATTTTTTGAAAAGAGTTTCTTTTTCAGCTTCATCCAGCTTGTTTTTTCCGTTCTTTTCAAGTCTTTTGGCAGCTTCTTCACTTGAAAGACCGTTTTCGGTAGTCTTTAACTCGTCAAGAACTGTCTTTGAATCTTCAAGATAATGTTTCAACAATATCTCCTCCTAAAATGAATTGCAAAACTAAAGACCTCTAACATAGCAAAGGCTATGTCAGAGGTCTTGCATACGTTAATAAACGCACTGTACGCCAGTCTGTTAAGACGGTTGTTGACGTACAATTTAGAATAAATCCAAATGCTACTCCCCTCTAACGAGATCAGTAGAACTGTAAAGTTATTGTATCACAGTTAAAATGAGTTTGTCAATATTTTATCATAATTTATTATACACTTTAAAAATCAGAGTTTTTCAATATCAACATTCAACACGTTCAGATATTCTTCCAAACGTTCATTGACATACCCGGCAACAAGCCCGATCATTCTGTCCGCATTACCGTTACGGTAGTATTCATCAAATGCATCATAATATTTTTTACGGTCAGTAAACTTAACATTGATGGGCGGATAGCCGTTACGGATTAAATCAAGATTGAGAATTAAACGACCGGTTCTGCCGTTTCCGTCAACAAACGGATGAATGCCTTCAAACTCAAGATGAAATCGGGCGATACGCTCTATTGTCCCCATTTTAAACTTACGTTCCTCGTTTTTTGTAAGAAGAGCATTAAGTTCAGGCTCAATCCGATACGGTTGTACCGGTTCGGTGTATGCACCCATAATACGGACCGGAATACGTCTGAATACTCCTCTGTCATCAGGACGGTCAATAAGCACAAGGGAATGAATTTGTTTGATAACACTCTCAGACAAAGGGATTTCTTTCATAGCGATATCCTGTACAAACAGGAATGCATCACGGTGTCCGATAGCTTCCATGTGATCTTTAAGCGGCTTTTTGTCAACGGTTATACCTTCAAGAGCCATTGCCGTTTCCTTCAAAGTCAATGTGTTGCCTTCAATGGCATTGGAATTATATGTAAATTCCACCATAAACTCCTCACGAAGCCGTTCAACCTCACCCTCAGTCAACGGTCGCACGGAAGAAAGCAATTCTTTCTTTCGCTCAATTTCTTCAAAAACAGAAAGTGTCTTAAACTGTCCGTTATATGGCTTTTCAGCATCTTCAGGAATCATATATATATTTCCTTTACGGATTACACCGGGGATCTTGCCCTCTGCACAAAGAGTACGCACATGTTGTGCAGACAAGCCCCACTTTTCCGGTGCTTTCGATACTTTTATATATTCCATTTTGAATCCTCCCGAATAAGCATGCACTGACCGAAAACAAGTATATCATAAATTGGGAATAATATCAGAACAAATTATATGCTTTGTTCTATAAGAGGAATTTCTCTTATCTCCTCATCGTTATAGGGAATAAATACGGTCTTGATTTCCAAAGGTCCCCATTTCATTTCAAAGCGTTTTCCGATCATATTAAAGTCAATTTCGGCGGTAGTTTCTTTTCCCGCAACCTCAATACAACGTAAAACAAGTCCCTTTGAATCCTCTGACTCCTTAATTGCCTGAACAAGGACATTTTCCGCACTTACCTTCATTCCGCTGAACACAGGAGGAAGATCGCCCTTATGATGAGTTTCCAAGTACAGTTTAAGAGGCATATTCATAACTTCGCTGAATTTAACAATATCGGTATAGTTACCGTCATCATGGGGAACTAACGCATACTCAAATTCCTGCTCACCCTGATCAATGAAATCCATTTCATTATCTCTGCTTCTCATTCCGTAATGGTCAAGATATGCACATCCTCTTGCAATAACCATTCTCATTTCATTATCCTTAACACAGAAACTGTACTTTCCGTTATTTACAAGGGCAACACCGGCATTATTTTCATCGCAAACATCAATCCAACCGTGTGCAGGCTCTTCAAGTCCGTCAGGCTCTTTTTCGATAAATCCGAAGGGCATAGAATAAACGGCTTTCGGATTTTCAACATTCACGGGAAATCTGAGTTTTGCAATCTTATAATGCTCACCGAAATTAAGTTTACATTTAACCTCAAGCTTTTTACTATCTCTCCAAAGGGAGAAATACTGTGTGATTTCAGATTTATTGTATGTGGCGGTAACCTTCATTGTAACACGGAGATAACCTTCTTCAACAACCTCAAGTTTGGCATCTGAGAATTTTCCGATATCCTTATTATAATCGAAAACATTATGTCCCCATGTATCATTATGGCTGTCTTCCTCCACAACTATACCGGCAATAGGCTCTTTTGCAAATTCTTTTTCATTTTCCTTGTCAAAATAACTGATTATTTCTCCCGTATGCTTATCGAAAACAACTTTAACCTTTGAATTTTCAATAAAATCATCTCCGAAAGAAAGTTCATTTTCAACCGGCTCGGGCTTATAATTCTGTTCATCCTTAAAAATAAAGTATGTAGCATATCCGTAAGGTTCAAGTTCAACCTCAAACATACATTGGAGATAATGTCCGCCGTCTGTATAAGGAGCACGAACAAGTTGGAAAGGAACATCATTATCATCCGAGTCCACAACACCGGAAACCCATCCTATACCGAATGTAATTTTACTTTTTACCGGGAATGAATGGGGATTGAACACAACCATGGGAGAGCCTTCACCCTCACGAATCCACAGACGGTCTCTCTTCATTGTCGGTCTGTTATCAAGGAATTTAGTTGTATTTACTCTCCATGAAATTCTTTCTGCGGCAAATGTTCCCAATTCAAGTGCCGTTTCAGATGCACTTCCGAAGGCGTTATAAGCATCAACATACGCAGGCTTAATGGAGCATCCCGCAAGAATATCATGGAACTGATTAAACATTACTCTTTCCCACGCACCCTCAAAGGCATCTCTTTTCGGTTTATATTTCGTAAGAACAGAGGACATAATATCCATCTTTTCGGCATAAATCAAATCATTTTCCGCACGTCTGTTCAGCATTTTTATCTTACTGTTTGCACTGTAACAACCGCTTGCGTGATGCTGTAAATCTTCCTTAACAACAGGAATATCAATTTCATCCTCATGCTCTCTGATATAATCAAAATATTCCTGAGGTCCGGAATAGACGAAAGTATCCTTGCCCTGTTCCTCACGCTGTTTTTCTATATATTTAAGGCTTTCGATTGTCGGTCCGCCGCCGTGATTACCTACACCGTAGAAAATCATCTGGGGTTGAGATCTTGACTCAAATCTTTTAACCTTTTCATCATTAAAATCTCCGCCGTATCCGTCGGGAATTCTGAAAGCAAGCACTCTGCTCTTATCGGGACTTTCCCAATAATGAAGATTTTCCTTAGGAAGATTCGGCTTTTCATTATCATCATTAGGACGGTGGTAAACATAATTATCAATTCCCGCTTTTTTGAAAAGCTGAGGTAAAGCACCGTTATGACCGAAAGAGTCAACATTATAGCCTGTTTTAACTATATTTCCGAAATGTTCGCAGAAAAATTTCTGTGAATAAAGAAAATGTCTTGCAAAGGATTCCCCGGAAGGAATATTGCAATCCGGCTGAACCCACATTCCTCCGGTGATTTTCCATCTTCCTTCTTCATAACGCTGTTTGATTTGTTCAAACATTTCCGGCTCACTTAAATATATCCATTTATAATAACCCGCACAGGCAGATGTGAAAACATAATCCGGAAATTCGTTCATTCTGTCAAGAGCCGCCTTGTATGTGGATTTAACGAGAGCAAGTCCCTCCGGAACACGCCACTGCCAAACAGGATCAAGATGTGCATTGCCGATAAGATGGTATATTTTTTTCATGTCATTACCTCGCTTTGATATCTGATACGAATAATATAACAAAACATAATATATTAGTCAATATTTTCAGAAAAATAAAATAATAAATATTGTAACACGGCAATTTTTGGTGTATAATACTGTATGATAGGTTTTGTTTACTAAAAATGAAAGTAGTGATTGATATGAAAAATATACTTGTTACCGGCGGTGCCGGGTTTATAGGCAGTAATTTTATATTTTATATGTTTAAAAAGCATCCGGATTACAGGATAGTCTGTGTTGACAGTCTTACCTATGCCGGAAACCTTGAAACTCTTTCAAGTGTTATGGATAAGGATAATTTCCGTTTTGTAAAATGCGATATTACCGACAGAAAATCAATCTTTGCCCTTTTTAAAGAAGAAAAGTTTGATTATGTTGTTAATTTTGCGGCGGAAAGTCATGTTGACCGTTCAATATCCAATCCGGAGATATTCCTGAAAACCAATATCCTCGGCACACAGGTATTGCTTGATGCGGTTAACGAATATAAAGTGCCACGTTATCATCAGGTTTCGACGGATGAGGTTTACGGAGACCTTCCCCTTGACAGAACCGATTTATTCTTCACGGAAACAACTCCCATTCACACCTCTTCACCCTACTCCGCATCAAAGGCATCTGCGGATTTGCTGGTTAACGCATACCACAGGACATACAAAACACCTGTTACAATTTCAAGATGCTCCAACAATTACGGCCCGTATCAATTTCCGGAAAAACTTATTCCCCTTATGTTCGTCAACACCATTAACAAAAAGCCCCTTCCCGTTTACGGTGAAGGTGCAAACGTAAGAGATTGGCTCTATGTTGACGACCATTGTAAAGCCATTGATATGATTCTTGAAAAAGGAACGGTGGGAGAGGTCTATAATATCGGCGGACATAACGAAAGGACTAACCTTGAAGTGGTTAAAACCATAATCCGCACATTAGGTGCAAGCGAAGATCTTATCACATACGTTAAAGACCGTCCCGGTCATGATATGCGTTATGCCATTGATCCGAAAAAAATCCATGATGAGTTAGGATGGTATCCCGAAACCGATTTCGATTCCGGAATAGAAAAAACTCTCAAATGGTATAAGGATAACAAATCCTGGTGGGAAAATGTTATCAGCGGTGAATACCAAAAATATTATGAAAAAATGTACTCTGACAGATAAAAGAAAGGAAAACTGTAATGGCAACCTTCAAACCGATTAAAGTAATCAGACCTGTACCGGAATATGCCCACAAGGTTGCGGCTCTTCCATACGATGTTATGAACAGCAGTGAAGCCCGTGAAGTTGTAAAGGGAAATCCCTATTCATTCCTTCACGTTGACAAGGCGGAAATCGACCTTCCGGAAACTGTTGACATATACGATGAAAAAGTATATTTAAAGGCAAAAGAAAATCTCGAAAAACTTGTAGATGACGGAATCTGCATAGATGATGACAAAGCAAAATTTTATATTTACCGTCAAATTATGAACGGTCGTGCTCAGACAGGAATTGTGGGCTGTGCTTCCATTGACGATTATATTGACGGAAAAATCAAAAAGCATGAATTTACACGTGCCGATAAAGAGGCTGACAGGATAAAACATATTGACACCTGCGACGCAAATACAGGTCCTATTTTCCTTACTTACAGAAATAATGAAAATCTTAAAAATCTCATTTCACGCATTTGCGAAAATCAAAAACCCATTTACGATTTTGAAAGCGACAACGTCAGACAGACGGTATGGATGATTGAGTCGGAGGAAGAAAACAAAAAATTTGAAGATATCCTTTCAAAAGTGGGAGATTATTATATCGCAGACGGTCATCACCGTTGTGCATCTGCCGCAAAAGTGGGAATAAAAAGACGTGAAGAAAATAAAAACTATGACGGCACTGAGGAATTTAACTATTTCCTTGCTGTTCTGTTTTCCTGTGATGAACTGGAAATACTTGATTACAACAGAGTAATTAAAGATTTAGGTGAATTGTCATCGGAAGAATTTAAAAACAAAATCAAAGAAAAATTTGTACTTAAAGAAGCAGACGTTTCTCCTTATAAACCGCAAAAAAAGCATACTTTCGGAATGTACCTTGACGGAAAATGGTATTCATTAGAAGCAAAAGGCGGAATATTTGACAAGAATGATCCTGTTGACCGGCTTGATGTTTCAATTCTGCAAAATAATATTATTTCTCCTATTCTTCATATTAATGATCCGAGAACAGACAAGCGTATCGACTTTGTAGGCGGTATCAGAGGTCTCGGAGAACTTGAAAAAAGAGTCGAAAATGATATGCGTGTTGCCTTTTCCATGTATCCCACAACCCTTGACGATTTAATGAGCATTGCGGATGCGGGAAAAGTAATGCCGCCGAAATCAACTTGGTTTGAGCCGAAACTCCTCAGCGGTTTATTTATACATAAATTAAAATAATTATCAGGTGATATTTTGAAAAAGGAAAACATCAGAAATTTCTCAATCATTGCCCATATCGACCACGGAAAATCAACCCTTGCGGACAGACTTCTCGAAAAGACAAACTCTGTTGCTTTAAGGGATATGACCGATCAGATACTTGACGATATGGAACTTGAAAAAGAGCGTGGAATTACAATAAAAGCCCATGCGGTAAAACTGAATTATCTTGCCGAAGACGGCAAAGAATACATTTTAAATTTAATCGACACTCCCGGACACGTTGACTTTAACTACGAGGTTTCACGTTCTCTTGCAGCCTGTGAAGGTGCCATACTGATTACAGACGCATCCCAGGGAATTGAAGCACAGACCTTGGCAAACACATATCTTGCCCTTGACCATGATCTTGAAATTGTCCCCGTTATCAACAAAATCGACCTGCCTTCTGCGGATCCCGACAGAGTTGCGGCGGAAATTGAGGATGTTATTGGTCTTGATTGTGAAAATGCTCCCCGTGTAAGTGCTAAAACAGGTGAAAATGTTGAACAGGTTCTTGAAAGAATTGTACTCGATATCCCTGCCCCGGAAGCAGATGACAATGCTCCTTTAAGAGCATTGATATTTGATTCCGTTTATGACAGTTACCGAGGCGTAATCGTATATGTCCGCATTGTTGACGGTAAAATCAAAACAGGTGATACGATGCGGATGATGGCAACGGGGGCTGAATTCACCGTTGTTGAAGTGGGATATATGAAAGCACAGGGGTTTGAGCCGTCAAATGAACTTTGTTCCGGTGAAGTCGGTTATATCACCGCTTCCATAAAGACGGTTCGTGATGCCCATGTGGGTGATACGGTAACACTTGCTTCAAACCCGGCAAAAGAAGCCTTACCCGGATACAGACAGGTTCAACCCATGGTATTCTGCGGAATTTATCCTGCTGACGGAGCAGATTACGAGGCTCTGCGTGATGCACTCGAAAAACTTCGTCTTAATGATGCATCCCTTTCATACGAACCCGAAACATCCGGTGCTTTGGGATTTGGTTTCAGATGCGGATTTTTAGGGCTTCTTCATCTTGAAATTATACAGGAACGTCTTGAAAGGGAATATGACCTTGACCTTGTAACAACCATACCAAGTGTAATTTATAAAATACATCTGACCGACGGCAGTGTTGTTGAAATTGACAACCCCACAAAATATCCGGACCCTGCGGTTATTGACCACTGTGAAGAACCCATAACAAATGCTCACATCTATTCTCCCAGTGAGTATGTGGGAACAATTATGGAACTGTGTCAGGAACGTCGGGGAACATTTAAGGATATGACATATATTACCTCTGAACGTGTTGACATTCACTATGAAATGCCGTTGAATGAAATTATATACGATTTCTTTGACAGTTTAAAATCCCGCACAAAGGGTTATGCCTCATTTGATTATGAGATTTTCGGTTATAAACAATCTAAACTTGTAAAACTTGATGTTTTGTTGAACGGTGATACGATTGATGCACTTTCATTCATTATTCACTCCGACAAAGCATACGGAAGAGCGAGGAAAATTGCCGAAAAATTAAAAGATAATATCCCTCGTCAGATGTTTGAAATTCCCATACAATTAAGTATCGGAGGAAAAGTTATAGCCCGTGAAACCGTTAAAGCCATGCGAAAAGATGTTCTTGCGAAATGCTACGGCGGTGATATTACGAGAAAGAAAAAACTTCTTGAAAAACAAAAAGAAGGTAAAAAACGTATGCGTCAATTCGGCAGTGTAGAAGTTCCTCAGGAAGCATTTATGGCTGTCTTAAAACTTGATGAATAAAGTTTAAAGCGTTCGGTAAACACCGAGCGCTTTTAAAATTTCATTTTTAATTTGTTTTCATATTCAAGATGGTAATAAAAAAGTCCCCTGTCTTTCGACAAGGGGCTTTTTTATTATTTTATATTATTTATACCAAATAAATCCAAAGAGGAATATAACGATAAGCCACTGCCACCATTTATAGGTAACTGTTACTTCACACTGAGATGAAGCGAAGTTATCACTGCTGCCGTCTGTTGGATCAACAGTTGTACATGTGATTATTGCTTTACCGGGCTTATGAGCGGTAATAACACCGTTATCATCAACTGTAGCAGTCTTTTCATTAGATGATGTCCACTTAACTCTCGTATCACTTGCGTTTGCGGGAGAAACTGTGTACTCTAATGTGAACGTATCTCTTGTATGAGCAGCATACTGGCTATTTGTGAATTGAACGCCGGAAACATGAGTTCCTACAAATGTCTTATCTACTATCTTACATCTTGAACATGTCTTTGTTTCATAACCGTAAGCGGTTGTTATATTTGTCCAGTCATGTCCGAGTTTAGCAAGAGACTGTTTTGTAGAAGCAGTTTCTGTCTTGGATGCAGTACATCCGGTACGTGAACATTTGTAAACTTCTCTACCGTCTTCCGTACATGTAGGATCTGTCTTAGATGTAAGTTGCATATCATGTCCGAGAGGATCAATGGATTCTCTTTCAAGTTCAGCTGTGCAACCTGTACGTGTACAAACCTTAACCTTTATACCTGAATCTTCACATGTAGCCGGTTCTATTACCTGCCAATCACTTGGAAGATGTCCGAGTTTATCAATAGTCTCTGTTCTCAATGATTTTGTTCCGCCGTTTTCGGGAGAAGCACAGTCGCAACCTACTCTTGTACAATAGTACGTCATTACACCGTCAGTTGTACATGTGGGAGGTGTTGTAACATTACCCATATCCTCATCATGCTGAAGAGCATTTACGGAATTAAGGTTCTTTGTACTCTCACAACGTTCGCACTTATAAACATCATATCCACGTGCTGTACATGTGGCAGGATGGTTTTCTACAAATACTGTATAGTTATGTCCTAATTTTTCTTGAAGAACTGTCTTACATTCTGTACAAAGCTGATCTGTTGTACATGTTGCGGCAGCTCCGGGTGTATGACCTTTCTTAGGTGTAAGAACTGTTCTGCATTCTGTACAGAGTTGATCAGTTGTACATGTTGCAGCTTCACCGGGTATATGACCTTTCTTAGGTGTAAGAACTATCTGACATACTGTACAAAGCTGGTCTGTTGTACATGTTGCGGCTTCACCGGGTGTATGCTCTCCTGTTGCAGGTGCAAGTTCTGCCTTACATACCGTACAAAGTTGAGGATCTACACATGTTGCGGCCGGACCGGGTGTATGTCCTGTCTTAGTAACAGGTCTTGTGTTGATGGTCTGCTTACATGAATCACAAATTTCTGATTCAACACCGTCGTCTGTACATGTAGGATCTGTTGTTACTTTCCACGTTGTTGATGAATGTAAGCAAGGAGGATTGATCGTTACAGTAGCATCAGTTGAGGCAAATGTCTGTCCTTTTGATTCGGTATTGCCGAAGATAGAACCGACTTCACGTCCGGCATAAAGTGTACCGGATACATTTGCTGATGATTTTGCCCATTCGGGGCTGATCATAATTTTTCCTGAATAACTTGTTGTTGAAGTGATAGCCTTCAATTTGAATGTTCCGAGAACAACCTCAGTTGTGGGTGTAACGAAATCAAGATTATCAGGATTGATTGAAGAGTTGAATGTATAACCGAAAACTATATAACCGTATTTGGCTTTAGTTTCTGTTGTATTCCAATATTCATTATTAGATGTTTTACCGAAACCGCCTGTGGGGGCCTTATTCTTTGTACCTGAATAACTTCCTTCGGAGAAAGGACCGCTTGCGGTAAAGAAGTTTGAAGTTGTACCAACTACCGAGAAAGCAGTCTTATCATAAATTACAGGAACATTGATAACACTAATGGGATAGTTTGCTTTTGCTTTTACGGTAACAGTAATTTCATCATCTTTACTGATATACTGTTTATCTGTAGAGATTGAGAATTCAATCTTTGCTTTTGATTCATCTTTTGTAAGATTCTGATAAGCAAGTTTAAGAGAATTAATATATCCTATGATAACTAATTCATCTTCTGTACTGTTGCTGAGCTGTCTGTCGAAAGAAGCAACAAGTTCATCAAGAGCTTTAAGTTCATCATCTTTGTAAACGCCTGTATTACGGTTTACTTCGGTGGGAACCCATTTTTCGATTGCAGCATCTAATTCAGTATAATCGGCAAGAGTCTCGGGAATAAGTTTAAGTCCTGCAATAGCATCTTCAATAGCTTTTGCGAAACCGTCTACTTTTTCCTGGTTAGAAGCATCAAGACCCTCTTCAACAGCATTAAGTGCCTTATTAAGAGCATTTACGGAAGCTGTTGTATAAACCGAAAGATCCTTCGGAACCTTACCCTTTGCTTCATCTACCTTTGAATAATCAGCGGCAAGAGCAGGAATTTCTTCTGTTTCGTAAGCATCGCATTCTTCTCTCTTACAATATCTGATTTTTTCACCGGGAGTATCATTAGTAGGACTGGTTACCGTCTGCCACTCGCCCCAATCATGTTGGAGTGCGGAAATTTCGGCAGTTTCGATTTCGTTAAAACAAACTGAACAAATCTTTACCTGCTCACCTGCTACTAAACATGTAGCGGGAGTCTTTACAGTCCAATCACCAAGTGTATGACCTGTTTTAGGTGTAAGAACTGTCAGACATACCGTACAAAGTTGATCTGTTGTACATGTTGCAGCTTCACCGGGTGTATGGATTCCTGTTACAGGTGCAAGTTCTGTCAGACATACTGTACAAATCTGAGGATCTTTACATGTTGCAGGAGCACCGGGTGTATGCAATCCTGTTGCAGGAGCAAGTTCTGTCTTACATACCGTACAAAGTTGAGGTTCACCGCATGTTGCCGGATCGCCGGGTGTATGTTTTCCTGTTGCTTTAACGGTTCTTGTATCAAGAACTGTTTTACAGCTTGAACATAAATAAGATTCAACACCGTCTTTACCGCAAGTAGGATCAGTCGTTACAACCCAAGATGCACTTGTGTGTTTACATTCTTCAGCAGGCTTAAAGAGTGCTGCCTCTGAGAAATCCAATGTCTGACCGTATGTTGCGGCAACTGCTGTTTCAAGGTCGCCTTCACGACGGGAAACGTATGTTGCACCTCTTGCTTCAAGGTCGCTTGTTTCTGTAAGTTGGAATGCAGGATCAAGCCAGATAATGCCCTGTCCGTCCTCGGGAGCACCATCTTTAACTTTAAGAGTAAAGCTGGCAAGATCTGTCTTGTTAGTATAAACTGTAGGTTCAAAACCTTGTCCGTTATCTGATGCAGTCTGAAGACGCCACATAACGCTGATTTTAATTAACTTATACTGTGCTTTCATTGTATCATCATAGAAAGACGGATACATGGCTTCCTTCTGTTTTTCAACAGTAAGAAGTTCCTGTGCAGTCCATGAAGTACTGATACCGTTTGAAGTAGTATCGAGTGCTTTAAAATCGCCGGGTGTTTCATAATAGTTTGCATCGTATGCAATCATTGCATTTACTGCACCAAGATTGTAATCATTCTGGAGAGCAAATGTTACCGTAACCGTATCTTTCGGCTGCGGCTTTTCCTTATCTGCGGAAAGGAAGAATTTTGCATTGTAATCTGATTCTGATACAGGTGTTGCGTTTACGGAAATCGCAAATACATTAACTGTCATCAACAGTGCAAGTACAATGCTTAAAATACGTTTTGCCATTTTTTTACCTCCTAATGGTATATTTGGTATTTATTTATTATATAAATTCGCTGATGCGAAAACACCACTTATTTATAGGCTTCGTAAGAACCTGTTGCCTGATTTAACTCACCTTTAAAATTGTAAACAAGATCGAAAAGAATTATATCTCCCGGATCTGCTGAACCGCTATTATCCACGTCTGCGGCACGTTTTTGGAAAGAATCCAAATCTTCAATATAATTATAATAGCAATCAATCAGGAAGATATCGGCATCCGTGAATGCTCCGTCTCCGTTTACATCGCCATATATTATAATAGTATACGTATCAATTACATTATCGCCGTCAAGAAGTTCTACAGTTGAGCCTGTTCCGATTTTTGTTCCCGTCTTTTTCGTAACACGGAATGTTCCGTCCTGCGTTGCGGTAACGTAAGCATCAAGGCTTGTAAGTCTTTCATCAAGACCGTAAATCAGTTTATTCGTATCATCAATAACCGTTGTTGAATCCTTAACCGCAACGAGTTTCGGCGGTTCGGCACTTTTAACGCTTACCGAAGTATTGTTGAAAACAAACTGAAGCTCCTTAAGATTAACTATTTTACTAACCGTCAAAGGCTCCTCCAGATCTGTCAATGCCTGATTGTAAAGCAAAGTGGAATCGGAAGGAATTATAACAGAACCTGTGCTTGAAGCAACCGCACTGTCTTTAACTTTAAGTTGGAAAGTAAAAACATCAATTCCGCTTTCAGATTTCAAAACATTAACTTTTCCCGATGCAATACCGAGCCACTGAACAAGAAATCCGTCATAATCCGCAGATTTAGCGGTTTCGGTGAAAATGCTTTTATCCGGGGTAAGATTATATGTAAAGTTACCTTCCAAAGTATCAAAATCCTTTGTGGTCTCAATTCCGCATCTTTCATCCACCGGTTCAAAAACATCTTTTGAAAATAGTATCGGCCATCTCATTGTTGTTGCATAGTAGTTATTTTTAACATTCAATGTAAAAGTAACTACATCTCCCGGCAAAGCACTGCTGACATCAGGCGTAAGGGTAACTTCAATTTTTTCACCGGCGGCAAAGCCCAAACAAGTGAAACAAGTCAACGCCATGATCATTGCAAGTGTAAAAGCCAATACAGAACGAATTTGTCTTTTCATTACTACTTTAAATCCTTTCTGAAAAATGACATGATAAGACTATCTGATTTTCTACGATTAAATTTTATCACAACATTTTGAAAATGTAAATACTTTTTCTGCATTTTTTGTATTAAGTTTTGTTATTTTTGTATTAAAATTTATTAAACTTTGATTAAGATATAGTGAAAATCAAATATTTTGAGTTATTTTTGTTGTTTTCCTATTGCAATATGTTTAAAATTATTATATACTGTAAATGTATTTTTTTGTAAATAATAAGACAAAAACTTATATTTTATTATTCAGCGGAGGACACGAAAATGAAAAATCTAAAAAAAATAGCGGCTGTTTTCACCGCAATACTTCTTGTATTTTCCCTTGCGTCATGCGATATGATTCAGGATGCGGAGATCACACCTGCACTTGACGGAATTGATTGTACAAAAATTCAATTAGGTATCATTTTTTCGGATGACAATGAAAAAGAAGGTACGGATTCATTCATTCATCAGCAAGCAATCAACAAAATGCAGGAAACATACGGACTTGCCGGTGTTATCGTTAAAAACAGATTAGACCCCGAAAACACGGAAAAGGTTGAAAATGCCATTATTTCCTGTGTAAAAGAAAGCGGATGTAATGTTGTTATTTCCACAGATCCGAGATTTACCGATATTGTTTATAAATTCGCCTGTGATAAGGATTACAGCAACATTATTTTCTCATGTTGCGACAATACATTCAAATATGACAGCAGGAAAAACTTCAACTGCTACTATCCCAATGTGAATGAATCATACTGTCTTGCGGGAGTTATAGCCGCATCGAAAACACCTGACGGAAATATTCCGGTAACACTTTCCGATAAAGCGGCTCTCACAGCATTCAAAAACGGTGTTGCGACTGTCAGCAAAAATGCAAAGGTTATCAGCGGTGCGGATATCGGCACTTATGCAAACATTGATATAAAATGGAGTGTTTATTATCTTTCACTCTTTGAGAATATCACTCTCGGTAAATTCGGTGAATTCGGAAACTTTAACGGCGGTGTAGCCGAAGGCGTTTGCGGTGCAATTCCCACAGAGGAATATGAAGGAGACGGAATACTTATGAATCTCGCCCATGCAAAAGCAAACTTCACATCAGGTACATGGGAAATCGACAATCAGGGAATATTAACTATCGCACAATAAGATAATAACAATCAAACAATTATAAAAACGGTCATAAAAGATGAAAATTTCTTTTATGACCGTTTTTATTATTTATACCAAAAACATGAGTCCCAATATAAATGCATTAAATGTTCCGGGAATCATAAGCGGTGCAGCAACAATGGACATGAGGACTGTAAGAAATCCTGCCGTTCTTGTAACAAATCTTGTACTTTCCGCCTCGGATATATTCTGCCATTTAATATAAACTGTTGTTCCGTCAACAAAATATGTATCGCTTTCGAGTTTATCTTTCTTTTCAGCCTTTGTAAATCCGCATTCCTCTAAACCTTCCGTAAACAGAGAAGTCATTTCCTTATCCTTCATGGTTACGGTATAAACGCTCATCAATTCCTTTGCAGGTTCAACATTTTTCAAATGACCTTCCTTGAAGCCGGTACACCACCAGTAAGTATCATAGGGCCTTGTGAAATCATAAATAAAATTACCGTCCTGCTTATCGTAATCGTGATACAAGGTCATGCTCATTTTAAGCCAGTTTTCCTTGTCGGGACAATTAAACTGAGTAAAAAATCCCACTTCCTTATCGTCATGCTCTTTTGTATAAACCCCGATTTCACTTCCGTAGAAAAGCAATCCGTACTGACCTTTCCACAACTGAATCATCCAGTCAAGATCATTATAAGTGAAATAAACACGGATATAATCGTATTCAAGCAAAATATAAGGAGCCACCACATCATAGCAATGATTGAAACCGTATTTGTCCTGCCAGCAGTCCTTATCATCGGTATAATAATAATTATCATCATAACTGTAACGGTAACTCAAAATCTGATGATCACGCAGATAATTATGAATTCGATTATTATTTCTCATGATCTCGATTTCAACGGAATCGCTGATTGAAAGTTCCTCGATTTTCGCCGTAACGGTTACGTGTCCGCCGTTTTTCGCCCTGACCTTACCTGTTTTGTCAACCGTGGCGACCTTCGTGTTAGAAGACGACCAAATTACATTATAGGGTTTACCGTCCGATGTTTTTACCTTTGCCGTCAACTGCATGGTCTTCCCCACGTTCAAACTCTTTTCCGGAGCGGAAACGGTGATTTTCCCGGTAACCCCGGCAGCACAGCACACGATCATCACATTAAACATTGTGCTGAGTAAAACTGCTATCAGCACAAGTGCTTTCACACGCCTTTTCAAATAATTTCCTCCTGTCATTTTAAAGGTGTTATTCATCTGAAACAATAATATGTGATAATTTCAGAAAAAATACTCCTATATTTTACCATAAGTTTTGACAGAATTCAACTATTTTATTTATACCAAATCCAGCCGAAGAGGAAAATTTTAATCAACCTATTTTTTATCAAACATTGTAGGGAACGGTTTATAATTTTCATCAAATCCCTACGGGATTGTGCAAAATCGAAAAATTGCCGAAAGACAAATTAAAAATCTTTCGGCAATTTTAAAACTATTTATTGTTATCAAACATCATTTCTGATGATATCTTCGTATGTTTCCGCTTTGATAACCGTTCTGACCTCTTCGCCGTTCACCATAATCGCCGCAGGTCGTGGATTTCTATTATAATTTGATGACATTGAATAATTGTATGCACCTGTGGAAAGAACCGCCAGAATATCTCCCGCCTCCGGCTTTTGAATGTTTGTATTTTCCTGTATCAAATCTCCGCTTTCACAGCATTTTCCCGCAACGGTTGCCACAAAATCCCTCGGCTTATCCGCTTTGTCGGCAATGAGCAAAGTATAATCCGAACCGTAAAGAATGTACCTCGGATTATCACCCATTCCGCCGTCAACAGATACGTATGTTCTTACATCGGGAATTGTTTTTATCGCTCCCACAGTATAAAGTGTTATTCCCGCTTCGCCCACAATGGATCTGCCGGGCTCGATTATCACAAAGGGAATTTCAAGACCGTTTTCTTTACACTTATCTTTAACTACTTTTGCAACCTTTTTCATATACTCGTCAAAAGATGCCGGCTCATACTCCTCTTTATATTTAATTCCGAAACCGCCGCCTAAATCCAATTCCTTAACATCACAGCCTGTTTCTTTCTTTATTTCCGCCATCAGATTTACCATAACCTCTGCGGTAAATTCAAAGGGTGAAACGTCAAAAATCTGTGAACCGATATGGCAGTGAATACCTTTAAAGTCGATATTCTTTTCACTGATTGCAAGTCTTATTGCCTTCATGGCATCACCGGTATGAATATCCAAACCGAACTTTGAATCTATTTGTCCCGTGCGGATGAAACTGTGTGTTTCCGCCTCAATTCCGGGTTTAACACGGATAATAACGCTGACAACTTTTCCTTTTTTATCGGCAATATCAATTATGTTATCAAGCTCAAGAAAATTATCAACCATTATTCTGCCCACATTGTTTTCTATGGCAAATTCAAGTTCACTGTATGATTTATTATTACCGTGGAAATAAATCTTTTCCATGGGGAAACCCGCTTTCAATGCGGTATAAATCTCTCCGCCCGAAACGACATCAAGTCCCATTTCTTCCTCATTAACTATACGGTGCATCGCCTTACAGCCAAATGATTTACTTGCAAAAATCACTCTGCCGAAACCGTCATAATTTTCTTTCATGGAATTTACAAATTTCCGACAGTTTTTTCTTATCTGAACCTCATCAAACACATACAGCGGTGTGCCGTATTCCTTCGCAAGAGAAACGGTATCTTTTCCGCCGATTGTCAAATGACCTTCTTCGTTTACACCTAAACATTCTGAAACAAACATATTCTTTCCTCACCCTTGTAATTTATAATAATGCTTTTTCTATTTCCGCTTTAAGGCTTTCCGTACCATCGCCGTTAAGTGCCGAAAAAGCAATTACCTGTACATTTTCGTATCCCTTTAATTCATCCTTGATTTCTTCCGTGCGTTTCGCATATTCCGTCTTGTTAAGTTTATCGCTCTTTGTCATTACCACAAGAAATTTTATGCCCTTTGATTTCATAAAATCCATCATGGATAAATCGTCATCGGTAACACTTCGACGCATATCCGTCAACTGCACAACAAGTCTGATATTTCTTCCGGAATTAAAATATCCCTCCATCAATTCCGCCCAGCGTTTTTTCTCATCAAAGGATACTTTCGCATAACCGTAACCGGGCAAATCTACAAACTTTACTTTATCTACATCATAAAAATTTATCGTTACCGTTTTTCCCGGTACGGAACTTACCCTGGCAAGATTTTTTCTGTTAAACAACCGATTGAGCAATGACGATTTTCCCACATTTGAACGTCCCGCAAAGGCAATTTCAGGTTCTTCCGAAAGCGGCAACTGCTCAAAAAAACCGTATGATGCTTCAAATGAAGCAGTTTCATATCTCAACATACTGTCCTCCGTTACTGTGCAATAGCATTACAATGCTCTTTATTTTCACAAACAACTTTCGCTATCATCCCGCCCTTCTTTTTACCGTTGGGAATAAGTGCGTTTTCAAAAACGGTTTCAAGATTATCGGCGGTGATAATTTCTGTTTTTTCCTTTACCACATCTTCAACCTCGTCTAAATCGGAAATGTTGTCTGCGGGTATTATTATTTTCTTTATGCCGTAGCGGTATGCCGCCATTGTCTTTTCACGCAATCCGCCGATGGGCAAAACTTTTCCTCTCAAAGAAATTTCTCCCGTCATGGCAACTGCGGAATTTACTTTCGTTTCCGTCAATGCGGAAAGAAGTGCCGTTGCCATGGTTACTCCTGCAGAGGGGCCGTCCTTCGGTACTGCTCCCTCCGGAACATGGATATGAATATCTTTTGTCTTATAAAAATCCTTTTCTATATTATACTCTTTCGCCTTTGAGCGGATGAAACTTATGGCGGCAAGAGCCGATTCTTTCATAACATCACCGAGGGAACCTGTTAATTCAACCTTTCCGCTTCCGTCAAGAACGGCAACCTCCACCTGAAGCATTTCTCCGCCTACGGAAGTCCAAGCCAATCCGTTTACAACGCCTACTTCATTCTTACCGTCATTTTTGTCGCTTTTATATTTTCTCGCTCCCAGAAGTTCCTCCAGATTTACGGGCTTAACGGTAATTTTTTCACCGGTTTCATCATATTTTACAGCACATTTTCTGCAAATTTTTCCCAACTGTCTTTCAAGATTTCTTACACCGGCTTCCCTTGTGTATCCGTCAATAATCTCTTTTATTGCATTATCGGTAAGTTTCAACATACCCTTCGGAATACCGTTAAGTTTCTTCTGCTTTTCAAGAAGATGCTTTTTGGCTATATGAAATTTTTCCTCTTGAGTGTAACTGCCCAACTCAATAATCTCCATCCTGTCATACAATGCAGGAGGAATCGTGCTTTTATCGTTGGCGGTGGTGATAAACAAAACCTTACTTAAATCAAAGGGTATTTCAAGATAATGGTCGCAGAATGTATTGTTCTGCTCCGCATCAAGCACTTCCAGAAGTGCCGAAGAGGGATCCCCTTTATAGTCAGAGCCCAATTTATCTATTTCATCAAGAAGAATCAAGGGGTTTTTCGTCCCTGCCTGCTCCATGGCGGACATAATTCTTCCCGGCATAGAACCGATATATGTCTTCCTATGACCACGGATTTCCGCTTCATCATGCACTCCGCCCAAAGAAATGCGAACATATTTTCTTTCCATAGCATTTGCTACGGAACGGGCAACGGAAGTTTTTCCCACTCCCGGAGGTCCCACAAGGCAGATTATCTGTCCCGTAATTTCCGGATTAAGTTTTCTTACGGCAATGAGTTCGATTATTCTTTCTTTGACCTTTTCCAATCCGTAATGGTCATTGTCAAGTACCTTTCTTGAATGGCTTAAATCAAGATTATCTTCAGTAAAAGTATTCCATGGCATATTCAGAACGGTTTGAATATATGACCTTGAAACTGTTGCTTCCGGTGAGGTGGACTGCATCTTTGCCAGCCTGTCGCACTCGCTTAAAAGCTTATCCTCATAATTCTTTTCAAGCCCTATCTGAATAATTTTATCCTTATATTCAAGAATTTCTTCCTCTTGACTTTTTCCCTCATTCAATTCATCGGAAATTACCTTTAACTGCTCACGAAGATAATATTCCTTTTGATTTTTATCAATATTCTCCTGAACCTTTTCCTGTATTCTGTCCTCAATTTCCAGAAGTTCTATTTCTTCACGAAGAAGAATACAAACTTTTTCAAGACGTGTTACAATATTGAGTTCTTTTAAAATATCATATCTCTGCTCAAAATTTATCATTATATTACCGGCAATATAATCGCAGAGTTTTCCGGGAAGTTTTTCGTCAATGACTTCAAGAATTACATCCGGAGCAAGGCGTGGTGCAATCTGAGCATACTCCTCAAATTCATCCTTTATCTGCCGTATCAGTGCCTTTACATAATCTCTGTCCTCCGGTTTTGTTCTCATACTGTTGCAGGGACTTACCGACACCTCAATGTAAGGCTTCAAAGAATTAACTTTTACTATTTCCGCTCTGTACATACCGTCAATGGCAACTCTCACATTATCGCTGTTGGGAATTTTTACGATTTGCTGAATTTTCGCAACAACACCCATATTCAATAAATCACCCGATTTCGGATCATCCACCGAAACCTCTTTTTGCGTTACCAAAAATATTTCACGGTTGTTCGCCATTGCAAATTTCAATGCGGCAATGGACTTTTTTCTTCCCACCTCAAAATTCAATTTTGAACCCGGAAAAACAACAAGTCCTCTCAATGCCACCGCAGGCATTATTTCAAATAAATTATCGTCCATATCCTTCTCCTATAAAAACATATATATAAGAAAATACATATACAATCCCATAATACGATATTATACCGAAAAAGATTTGCTCCGTCAATGGGAAAAATGTTGTAAAAAAACAGATATTGCGTAAATTTTTATAGATTATTACAGAAAGTCAAAAAATTATTTTGTTTTTTATAATTTCAAAATTTCAATATTTCTTTCAAATTTATATTCTTATTTGGAATTTTAATTTCATATACATCCTTTTATATATGATTTCATTTCTTGACAAAACAGAAAAAAAATGATACAATTACCGTAGATAAATGTTTATTCAAACTAATTTGATTGGAATGAGTGTCTTGCAAAAGAATATTTATCTTGTTCAGGCAAATTCCGTATACGGCGGTGCGGTTTATTTTCCATACGCTACCGGTTCTATTGCCGCATACGCATTTCGCTTTAAAGAGATAAGTGAAAACTATAAACTTGTAAGATTTATTTATACAAGGGAAGATATTGATGAAGCAATTTCTTCCCTTGATAACCCATACCTTGTGGGCTTTTCCAACTATATCTGGAATTTTGAATACAACAAACATTTTGCCGAAAAATTAAAGGAAAAATATCCTGATTGTATAATTACATTCGGCGGTCATCATGTTGCCCCCGGAACACAGCAGTTAGAAGAATATCCGTACATTGACATTTTAACCCACGGCGAAGGTGAAGAACCTTTCAGAGATATGCTGATTGCTTTAAACAGAGGCGAATCATTGGAAAATGTCCCCAACATTTCTTTCAGAAAACCCGATGGTGAACTTGTTACCACACCCTTTAAGGCTCCTGAAATTGATGAATATCCGTCCCCCTATCTTGACGGTCTTTTTGATGATATACTTAAAGATACTAAATATAAATTTTCAACAATTCTCGAAACGAACAGAGGTTGTCCCAACAAATGTGCTTTCTGCGATTGGGGACATATAAAAAATAAGGTCCGCCTGTTTTCTATGGACAGGATCTTGAAAGAAATCGAATGGATGGGCAAAAACAATATCGAATACTGCTACTGTGCAGATGCAAACTTCGGTCTCTTTGAGCGTGATGTGGAAATAGCAAAACAGTTTATTGAAACAAAGGAAAAATACGGTTTCCCCGATAAACTTCAGGCAACCTATGCAAAAACAAGTACCGAATATGTTTTCAATATAAATAAACTTTTAAACGATGCGGGTATGTGCAAAGGTGCAACGCTTTCTTTTCAGTCAATGAACGAGGAAACTCTCGTTAATATCGGCAGAAAAAATATGCCCCTTTCTAAATTTGTTGAACTTCAGGCGATGTACAGCAAAGCCGGTATTGCAACTTATTCCGAACTGATTTTAGGTCTTCCCGGTGAAACATACGAAACCTTTAAGAACGGTATTGACAGCATTATCGAATCCGGTCAACATATGTCAATAAACATCTTTAACTGCGAGGTTTTCTTCAATGCACCCATCGGTCAGAAAGATTATATGGAAAAATTCGGAATTAAAACTGCCAGAACGGGACTTCACACATTCCACTGTAAGCCGTTGACCACATCGGAAATTGAGGAATATTCAAATATAATCGTTGCTACAAATTCCATGGATTGTGAAAGTTGGATAAAATCAAATCTCATTTCCGTAAGTGTCCGAACATTCCATAATTTAGGTTTACTGCAATGCTTTGCAATCTATCTTTTCCACGAAAGAGGAATAAAATATACAGATTTTTATGAAAAAGTACTTGCCTTTGCCTTAAACAATCCCGAAACTGTTATAGGAAAAGTTTTCACTGATTTAAACAACACTTTTGAGGAAATTACCCACAACCGGGGTTCATTGATTTATTATGATGAAAAATTCGGTCCCACCACGTGGCCCCTCGAAGAAGGTGCATTCCTTCAAGTGGTATATGAATATGAAAAATTCTATGATGAAATAAATCCCCTTCTGTTAAGTTACGGATTTGACAAAGAATTTTTTGACGAATTACTTTGTTATCAGAAACACGTTGTAAAAGTTCCGTTTATGGAAAATACAAGTCTTGATTTCAAATATGATTTTGTTTCATATTTTAACAAAGTTTATGAGCATGAATACGAGCCTCTTAAGAAAAAAGATATTCGTATTTTTGTTGATTGTTCCGATATTCCCGATGATTGGAAGGAATATGCCAAAAAAACCGTATGGTACGGACGAAGAGGCGGGAAGAATATACGTACCGAATTTGAAATTGAATATATATAATAAACGGAATTCGGCACGGTCCGAAAAGTAAAATAATTAAAGATGGTTATAAAAAGCAGATTTTACCTTTTATAACCATCTTTTTTGTATTTATAAATTTCTGTTTAATTTAATTAAATATTAAAATTTTCTCCGAATTTATAATCCCATTCATCGGGAGTATAAATTACATACCCGCTTCCCGGATAAAATGTTAATTCTCCGAAATAAATTTTTCCCTCAACATTATATAAATCAACCCGAACAAAGGGAAATCCTTCGGCAAGTTTTTCCGCAATTTCAAACATTTTTTCAAGATTTTTCGGTTTAGGAACTTCTCCCTCAAAGGGGGTACATTCCGAATCAAGTTCCATCTTATTCCAATTTTTGTCAAGATAGGCACGCTTATGAGCCGTATATCTTTCAGAATCTATTGTAAGATGAGAAAGTTTCCCGCCATAACAATAATGCTTATAATCGCTTACTCCTGCTTCGGGATCAGTGGGATTTTCAAGATATTCTTCTGCAATAATTCTCGGCTTTAAGCCTTTATATGCCCATTCCCTGCCACCGCGGGAATCCTTAACGGTAACCCATTTATGCATAATTTTTCTCGCTTCATCAATATCAAAGGTGCTTTTATCTTTACAGATAAGGACATCTCTGCTTCCTCCGCCTGTGGTCTTTTTAAGAACAAAACGGTCAGGCAATTTATCAAAATCCACATCCTCGGCATGTTCAAAAACGCCAAAGCAATTTATCAAAATATCTTCAAGTCCTATTGATTTTACATATTCACGAACATCGTATTTATCTGCACATTGATGTAAAACAGGCTTTCTGAATTTCAATTTATACACTTGAAGTTTTTCATTAAATCTCTTCGGATTTTTAAGGTCAAGCTTTTTACCTGTTTTTATTCTGTATTGAATCTTAAGCATAGGTTTATCCGGAATAAAATCCAAAAGTCTTAAAACTTTATTTATGGTTTCGGGAGATTTTAATATTTTTTTATAATCGAGCATACTTTTCCGACCTTTCAAAACAAAAAATCATTTTTCAAGTTTGATAATTTTATCCATTTTAATATTACCCCAAACGCTGGGTTCCCATCTGTAAGGCATTTCACGGCTTACACTGAAATTAAATGCGGGATCAACGGAATCAATTTCATGCTTTGTTCCGAATTCATCAATGGAATAAAGACAGATGATTGTACGGTAATTACCGGAAACAAGCTGTGAAATATCAATTTCAAACGAAAATATATTTTCGCCTTTTTTCATAGTTAAAGCATCCTCTAAAAGAGAAGTGCATATAACTTTTTCCTCATAATTACTGAACTCAACTCTGAAGAAAATATTATCCGCACAACAATCGGACTTGAATTTTATTTCAAAATCAAGTTTATCCTCGTTTTCAAACAATGCGGAATCTTTTCCCAAAACGGTTAATTCCTTAATTTCTATCTGCCTGTTCTTAACATCAACCCACTGATTACGGGATTGATCGGTATATACATACCGGGATGAAAAAACGTCAACCTCTTTGTTAAGATAAATTCTTATCGCTTCTTCAACATCCCCGTCAAAAATCACTCTGCCGTGTTCCATTACGATACATCTGTTGCAAAGGCTTCTGATAGTTGCCATGTTATGACTGACATACAAAATCGTTCTTCCCTGATTTTTTGAAACCTCGTTCATCTTGTCAATACATTTTTTCTGGAAAGCCATATCCCCGACAGCAAGTACCTCATCCATTATCATTATTTCGGAATCAAGATGTGCCGCAACAGAGAAAGCAAGTTTGACGTACATTCCGGATGAATAACGCTTTACGGGAGTATCAATAAACTGACCGCATTCGGAGAAAGCAATAATATCATCCATTTTGCTGTCAATTTCTTTTTTTGTAAGTCCGAGAATTGCTCCGTTCAAATAAACATTTTCTCTTCCGGTCAATTCCGCATGAAAACCTGTTCCCACTTCCAGCATGCTGGTAATTCTGCCGTTAAGGTAAATTGTACCGTCTGTGGGAGCGGTAACTCTCGAAAGTAATTTTAAAAGAGTGGATTTTCCCGCACCGTTATGACCTATTATTCCCACACGTTCACCGGGTTTTATTTTTATGTTTATACCGTTTAAAGCATAGAACAATTCATTTTTCTGATGTGCGGAAGAACCTATTTTGCTGTTAGGATTTTCTTTGCCTCTTTTTTTTGCGATCCAACTCTGAATATCGCCCTGTAATGTTCCTCCGCCGATTGCACCCAATCTGTACTGTTTGGTAACATTTTCTATTGTAATAATATTATCCATAATTACCTCACACAGTATCCATAAATGTTTTCTCAACCCTGTTAAACAGTACAACGCCGAGAATTAAAATTATTACGGTAACGATCAAACTTATTATCCAATAAAGCCACGGGATTTCACCTGTACCGAGAAAAGCAAATCGGAATATTTCAATAACGGGAGCCATTGGATTTAAAAGACAAAGCGTTCTTAACCCCTCCGGTAATTTTTCGGTCAAAGATGAAACGGAATAAATAATAGGAGTAACGTACATCCAAAGGGAAACTCCGAACCCGACAAGCACAGTTAAATCTCTGTATTTCGTCGTAAGCGAGGAAACGATAATTCCCAACCCCAAGCCAAGCATTGCCATCTGAGCAATGATAATCGGTACGAGCAGAATGTATAAATTCGGATGAATTTCCGCTCCGGAAAAAATAAAATAAATCAAAAATCCGATGAACATTACAAACTGGATCGCAAAGTCAAACAATGCGGTTATTACCGTAGAAACAGGCATAACCAGTCTGGGGAAATAAACCTTTCCGAATATTGCCGAATTTGAAGTAAAAGTAGAGGATGTAGATGTAAAGCAATTAGACATATAAGACCATGCCGTATTACCGCACATATAGAAAATAAAATACGGCACACCGTCACTGGGAATTTTCGCAATAGTACCGAAAACAAACGTAGAAATAAAGGTGCTGATAAGCGGAGATAAAATCAGCCACGCAGGTCCCAATACAGTTTGTTTATATCTTACGGTAAAGTTTCTTTTAACGAAAAGCCGGATCAAATCTTTATATTGAAATAATTCCTTAATATCAATATCTCTCCAACCGGTTTTCGGTTTAATAACTATCGAAGTATTTCTTTTCATACAAGTTCTCTTTCTGTATTATTTTCTTCAGTTACTTCATTGCCGAGGAACTCCTCCATAGTAACAGATGTATCGGATGAAATTCCTTCTTTTTTTATAAATGCTTTAAACACAGTCTGAAAAATAATTTTCAAATCCCCTAAAAAGGTTATTTTATCAACATACTGAATATCAAGATTGAATTTTTCTTCCCACGAAACAGCATTTCTGCCGTTTACCTGTGCCAAACCGGAAAGTCCCGGTCTGACCTCATGACGTCTGTGCTGTTCCGGACTGTATCTTGATAGATATTTACAGAGAAGCGGTCTGGGGCCTACCACCGACAGACTTCCGTTTAAAATATTGAATACTTCGGGAAGTTCGTCAAGGCTTGTTGCTCTCAATGCTTTCCCGAATTTTGTCAATCTCACTTCATCCGGAAGAAGTTCACCGTTTTCATCTCTTTCATCCGTCATTGTGCGGAATTTATACAGTTTAAATATCTTTTCGTTTTTTCCCGGTCTGTCCTGCTTAAACAAAACGGGACTTCCCAATTTCACCCTTACCAAAACGGCTACGATAATATACAACCATCCGAAAACAATTATCGCCGCAAGAGCACAAATTATATCAATCAATCTTTTAAAAAAGCGTTCATATAAACCGTATGGCTTATGATTATTTTCCATTAAAAATCCCCCATCAATCAAAACAACTGCGAATAATGGCAATAACCTTATCCTGCTCCTCGGCAGTCATCTTGTTATCACTGGGCAAACAAAGACCTCTTGCAAAAATATCTTCACCTGCTCCTTCATTTTCTATAAACGGGTTTTCTCTGTAAATAGGTTGCATGTGCATGGGCTTCCAAATAGGTCTGCCCTCCGCATTATAACGTGCAAGTGTTTCAAGTATTTCCGTGGGACAAGTTTTTCCCGGCTCGGTTTCATATTCCGCATAAGTATCATGAATAACCTGTTTACACATTGCTTCTTTATTGATAAGCATACATGAAAGCCAGAAATTCGGCACGGAATTTTCTTCGTCATAGGGGTTCATGCTGACCGGTAAATCAGCGAAAGCCTTTTTATATCTTTCATATATGGCACGTTTTTGTGAAATATGCTCTTCAAGATAGGGAAGCTGACCTCTGACAATACCTGCGATGATATTGCTCATACGGTAATTGTATCCCATCTCGGTATGGTGGTACCATGGAGCATCATCACGGCTTTGAGTTGACCATTTACGTGCCTTCTTTGCGGCTTCTTCATCATTTGTAAGGAGCATTCCGCCGGAAGAACCTGTAATAATCTTATTGCCGTTAAAACTGATTGCGTTATATTTACCGAAATTACCTGTCTGAATTCCCTTATAAGTTGCTCCGAAAGATTCGGCGGCATCTTCGATAAGAACAGCACCGTGTTTTTTGCATATTTCCGAAATCTCACCCATTTTTCCCGGAGTTCCGTAAAGATTGGCAACAACCACAACCTTAGCCTGAGGATATTTTTCAAATGCCTTTTCAAGAGCCACCGGATCCATATTCCATGTATCTCTTTCCGTATCAACAAATACGGGAATACCACCCTCGTAAGTTACGGGGTTTACCGTTGCACCGAATGTCATATCACTGGAAATTACATAATCCCCTCTTTTAACACCCGCAAGTTTTACGCATAAATGAAGTGCAGACGTACCGCAGCCGAGTCCTACGGAATATTTACAGCCTACCTTTTCCGCACAAATACGTTCAACCTCATTTATATTTTCTCCGACGGTAGATTTCCAGTTATCGTCAAATGCCTTTTTTACATATACCATTTCTTCTTCGTGTTTGGTCGGAGTAGAAAGCCACACTTTCTTTTCAAACGGAGTAAAATCCATACAAAATCATCCCTTTTATAAAAATAGCTTATACGAACCGATTATTATCATTGATTATATCACAAATTTTTCTGTTTGTCTATTAAAATAAAGAAATAATAAAAAACAATGATTTGTTACATTTGATTATAATCAACGATCCCAAGAAAAATAGTCGTTGAAAAGATCATGGCAAATCAATTCATACGACTATAAAAGCATTACATGTATTATGTTTTTTCGGTGAATGCGACAGCCCCGAAAATCATTCTGCGTCGTCCTCATTCTCCCAATTATGGAAAACATTTTGAACATCATCATTATCTTCAAACATTTCAAGCATTCTTGACATATTCTTAATATCATCCTCGTTTGTGAGAGAAGTATATGTTGTGGGAATATATTCAACCTCCGCCGAAAGATAAGAATATCCTTTTTCTTCAAGAGCATCACGAACAGCGCCTAAATCGTTGGGCTCTGTTCTGATATCGAAAATATCACCGTCTGTGATAAAATCAACCGCACCTGCCTCCAAGGCATCCTCCATAAGTTTTTCCTCATCATTACCCTCGGCTTCAATGGCAATAACACCCTGCCTGTTGAACATAAAGGAAACGCAGCCGCTCTGTCCCATATTACCGCCGAATTTGTCGAAATAATGACGAACATCTCCGGCTGTTCTGTTCCTGTTATCGGTTAATGTTTCCACGATTACCGCAATGCCCGAAGGACCGTAGCCTTCATAAACAATTTCTTCATAATCGTTTGCATTACCTTCGCCTGCCGCCTTTTTAATAATTCTTTCGATATTATCATTAGGCACATTTGCTGCCTTTGCTTTGGCGATAACGTCCTTAAGTTTTGTATTTACCGTCGGATCAGGTCCGCCCTGCTTAACCGCAACGCCGATTTCACGACCGATTTTTGTAAATACCTTTGCACGTTGACCGTCTGTTTTTTCTTTTTTACGTTTAATTGTACTCCATTTTGAATGTCCGGACATATTGAACCACCTTACTATAAATATCAAATATTATTTTATCACAAAATTTTCTGTTTGGCAATAGTTAATTATCAATAGTTTCGCTGCGGATTTTTTCCAGATTTTTTTCCGCAAGGCTCATAAGTGCAAGAACCTGCTTCAAAGCATCCGTCTGACTCTGACCGCTAATCAGTTTTACGCAAAAATGCGGTTTACCCGATGCTTTTACGGTTATCCTTCCCCTCATGGCATTTGAAACCATGGCAAGTTTTTTCATATCAAGAATATCGCTGTAAAGCAAAAGTTTATCCTTTTCCTGACCTATCTCATATATTCCGTTTTCCGTTGCGGCACCTCTGAGCAACGCAATATTTATAAGTCCCATAACGCTCTGAGGCGGCTCACCGAATCTGTCGATAAGTTCATCAATAACATCATCGGCATCATCCTGATTTCTGATATCGGCAATACGCCTGTACATGGAAAGTTTTTGCGGGATACTTTCTATATAACTGTTGGGGATATTGGCATCAATATGAAGGTCAATAAGGCAATCTTTTTCGGGCTTCTTTTCCTCCTCGCCTTTTTCCTCTTCAATAACCTGTGAAAGAAGTTTAAGATACATATCATATCCTACCGCTTCCATATGTCCGTGTTGTTGGGAACCGAGAACATTACCCGCTCCCCTTAACTCCAGATCACGCATTGCAATTTTGAACCCGGAACCGAATTCCGTAAACTCCCTTATGGCACTTAACCGTCTGTCGGCAATTTCCGTAAGTTGTTTTCCTCTTGTGAAAGTAAAATAGGCACTTGCTCTGC
>JAZUKF010000154.1:0-2755 GCA_045643165.1 Acutalibacteraceae bacterium
ATGTAATGATGCAACTGGGAATTTAGTATATGCGCAGGCATAGAATGAGTGATACTACAATTTCCGACGCAGAGGGCATATCCGATATGGACGAAAATGAAGAGTAACATGGAGTCAATCGAATGAGAAACGTTATTGACATTATCAGCAGTGGCGAATATCCGGCAAATGTTCTTTCCAATTTTTATCCACACGAATTTGTCATTGACGGTGTTCACTGTGCTTCTATGGAAGGCTTTTTGCAGTCACTGAAAACAAAAAACAGAGAAAAGCAAAAATACGTTTGCTCGCTTTCTGGAAAAGAAGCCAAAAATGTTTTCAGACACAGATTCGATAACCTGCGTTGGAAGATTACTGGTGTGTTGTACTGGAACGGTCAAAAGTTCAGACGGACAGAGCCGCAGTATCAGGCACTTCTTGACCGCGCTTATTCCGAGCTTGCCAAAGACAAAACCTTTTCAGAGGCATTGCTTGCGACAGGAGATGCAAGATTGTTTCATTCCATCGGGAAAAGCAATCCGCATTTTACGGTGTTGACGGAAAAGGAGTTTATTGATCGCTTGATATATCTGCGCAATCAGTTACAACAAAGAAAAGGTAGTGCCAATGATTGAATTGGAAGAAATCACCACACTGGAACACAAATCCTGCGGGATGAGCATTGTGGATTGTTTGACGGATGCGGATAAGAAAGGCATATAATTAATGTCAACTGATTAAACCCGAAAGCCTTGAGTGTCAAGACTTTTGAGGCATTTTGATATTGTTCAAGTGCAAGGTTTTTACAACTATTTCTGTAAAAACCTTGCACTTTCCATCGACGCGGTACACCACGTTGATGGAAAGATGCATTGTTATAATGACCGAATTTCATAAAAAGTGACTAAAAAGTGCCTTTTTTTGAGATTGCGCGTCATTTGCTGTGCGGATAAATCACAAGGCGTTTTATTCAGTAGACATTAATAAAATAGGCAACCGTGACCTACTCATTGATAGGTTTTCGGTTGCTTTTTCTATTACATTTTGCATCAGATAGTTGGCTTTATCGGTACTATCATATACGAGAAAAATGCAATAACACAAAAATAATTAAAAAACACAAGATATTTTCAAAAACCTATTGACAATATTCCCCACCTGTAGTATAATCGAAATTCCCCGCCTCTCACGGGGAAGGCAAATCAAATAAGTAAAAAAATCCTTTTTCATGAGTTTTTGATTCTTTTTAAGAAATTTATGTCTCGCATGATGAGGATATTTTTTTGTCCTTTTTTGAGAGTGTTCTTTGAAAATTGAATATGATATTCCTTGCACTTTTTTGCAGGTGTCATTTTTTGACACAATACTCAGAAGAAAAAGAAGAACCCATTACGACGAAGGAAACCTGAAAGATTGAAAGGAGAACACAACATGAATGAAAACGAACTTGAATATCAGGTAATGGACACCTGCAAAGCCACAGTCGATGGCAAAGACAGCCGTGGGATATATCTTACTCTTGACAACGGAGAGTCCGCATTTGCACTCAGTTATCTTACTCTGAAACGAGGTGATACCGTCCTCTGCTCGGTAAAAAGGCCGAAGGGCAACAGACGCAATGCGTTCGTCACGATTGACTCGACGATGCTTACATACGCCGCATGATTTACGGGAGGTGATTTTCATGCACAGATCTCTTTCAGACTGCACGCTGCTCCTTTTGAGCGGAAAAGACTCGCGCACCGATTACGCAAATTCCGTTACCATGAAGATGCCGTACATACCGCCATACGGCGAGTTCGATCTTCTGAAAAAGCTACAATTGAAACTCAGGCGTACAAGTGAGAAATTCTCACCCGAAACGCTCGTCATTGATCTCAGCGAGTGGATTGAACACCCATACGATGAATTTTTCGAGATCATGGCGAAGTATTTCCACGATCACCGCAATGTCTCCTACGTCTTTACCGCTCACGCCGACCGAACGGAAGCCGCACCCATGTTCACTGTATTAAGAACTTTTCTTCCGCTTCATGTTGAAGAAGACAAAACCTTTTCCGAGCTGTCATCTCTCAACGACTACATAAAAGCCAACTACAGAATCAGTCCTCACGCTGCCGGATATCTTGCCGAACTTGTGATGCGTCCCGAAGGTGAGCCGCTCCGTTCTTACACCGCGCTCTACTCTCTGCTTGATGAACTGACCAGCGAAAACACCCAGACAGTCGGCTTCCGTACTCTGGTTTACAGTCTGCACGATTCCGACACACTTCTCGGCACACTGTTCGCCAACTCAAACGAAAATAAAGGGGGTAACATCTATGAATATGAAAAAGCGATTTGATTATGAGTCCGACTGGAGCTCATATGTGTTCCCGCCGTCTTCTGCTCACTTTGCTTCGGAGGACGAGCTTGCCGCAGCCTTTTCGAGAGTGGATATGACACACTACCCCACAAAAGCCGCCGGCATTCCGCTTCATGTGAAAGACGGTCTGTTCACCCTTAACGATGAGACGGAAAACACGCTCGTCTTCGGTGAGACGGGATCGAAGAAAACGCGCTGTGTCATCCGTCCTCTGATGTATTCGCTCATGGCGAAAGGCGAGTCCATGATCGTCACAGACCCGAAAGGCGAACTTGCAACAGATCCGAAACTACGCGGATTTCTTGACGAACGCGGATACAAGACAGTATTTGTCGACTTCCGTGGCTTTTCTAGCGACCGCTACAACATTTTCGATAATGCCATAAGACTCTATCGCGAGGACAAGAAAGG
>JAZUKF010000155.1:0-7183 GCA_045643165.1 Acutalibacteraceae bacterium
TTTATCAGAAGAACATTTTTCACAAAATCTTTCATTTAAACATATTATTTCACTGCAAAGATAACATCTTTCGGGGAAAAATAAAGTTCTTACACATCTTACCAATAAACGCATTTTTTTATTCATCTTCCAACATCATCCTTAATGCAGAAAAGCGTTTTGATTTTTTGTCATTTTTTATCATTTCATCCATTTGATTTCGGCTTCCTACAATGACGATATGCTTTTTCGCCCTTGTTACTGCTGTATAGAACAGATTTCTGTAACAAAGTTGAGGAGGAATACCAACCATCGGAATGATGACTGCGTTGAATTCGTTACCTTGACTTTTATGAACGGTAACGGCATAGGCATGTTCAATCTCCGAAGCACTGTCTATGGGAACATTTGCTTCCTTGCCGTCGTAATCAATATTCAGCATACTTGTTGAAGTGTTGATTTTTTTAAGTATTCCTATATCTCCGTTGAAAACACCTTTTCCGCTTTCACCGTTTTTTGTCCAGCAAATATCATAATTATTTTTTATCTGCATAACCTTATCACCCTCACGGAAAATACGTCCCTGGAGGGTTATTTCTTTTTTATCTTTTGACGGAGGATTTATTTTTGCCTGCAAAAGTCTGTTTAAATTTACGGTTCCCGCTTCTCCTTTTCGGGATGGACAAAGAATTTGAATATCATCAAGAGGTTTGTATTTATATGCTTTAGGCAGTCTGCTTAAATATAAATCGCTGACAGTCTGGACGGCGGAAATTGCGGAAGGTCTCGGAATAAAAAAGAAATCGTTGTCTTTTATATTTGTTTCAATGGTTTCACCTTTTACAATTTTGTGGGCATTCATAACAATAAGACTTTCACGGGCCTGACGGAATATTTCAGTCAATTCCACCGTGGGCAGAAGTCCGGAATCTATCATATCATGCAGAACATTTCCCGCACCTACCGGAGGAAGCTGATTTGAGTCTCCCACCATGATAAGTCTGCATCCTAACGGTAATGCATCAAGTAAAGCGGAAAACAATGTTATATCCACCATGGACAATTCATCAACAATTACCGCTTGTGCTGAAAGAGGGTTCCTCATATTACGTGCAAAACTTTGTCTGTCATCGCTGTCCCATTCAACTTCAAGAAGTCGGTGAATTGTTTTCGCTTCTTTTCCCGTAACCTCAGACATACGTTTTGCGGCTCTGCCTGTGGGGGCACAAAGTTGAACATTAAGTCCCTGCTTTTCGTATATTTTTAAAATTCCGTTTAGCGTTGTTGTCTTTCCGGTTCCGGGACCGCCGGTTAAAATCAAAATACCTTTTTCAACCGCAGATACAATGGCTTCACGCTGTTTCTTTTCGTAAACGATATTATTTTCCGTTTCGATTTTCAGTATATCTTCCAGCAATGTTTTTCTGCCTGCCGGAGGGAATTGAAGAAGAAGTTTTAATCTTTTTGCCGCTTTTTTCTCAGCATTATATATATGCGGTAAAAATAAATATTCACACTCATTACCGTTGTAGGAAATAATTTCCCTCGTCTGTATCAACTCTTCGAGAGCGTTTTCCGTTTGTTCCGTACCGCATTCCAGAAGCATATTCGCAGGCTCGAAAATTTTGTCCCTCGGAATACATGTATGACCGTTATAAAGATTGTGCTTTATTATATAAACTATTCCCGCTTTTATACGGTAAGTGTTATTCGGTTTTTCCGCAAGTGCATCGGCGATCGCATCGGCACGTTCAAATCCGATACCGATACCTTCGTTACATAAGATGTAGGGATTTTTTTCAATGAGTGCCACAACATTGTTGCCGAAGCACTTAAATGCATTGATACATTCTGCGGGAGACATTCCGTATTTCTCGAGAGAAATCATAATTTCCCTTATGGCAAACTGGTCTTTGAAAGATTTTGAAATGCTTTCTGCTTTTTTAGGAGAAATTCCTTTGATTGTTGCAAGACGCTCCGGCTGATTTTCAAGAACGTCAAAAGAGTTTTCACCGAAAGCATCAATTATCTTTGCCGCCGTTGAAGGCCCTATACCCTTTACCGCTCCCGAAGAAAGATATTTCATCAGGTCTGATGTTGATTTCGGCATACTTCTTTCACAAAGGTTTATTTTAAACTGTCTGCCGAAGGAGGGGTGATGGTCAAAATGACCGGAAAGGCGAAGATTTTCACCCACATCTATCATGGGAAGAATTCCTACGGCACATATAAGTTCTCCGTCGCAATTAAGCGAAAGCACGGAAAATCCGTTATCATCATTGCGAAAGGTGATACTTTCAACAACGCCTGTGAGTTGAATATTATCACGTTCATCCATAGGAAAATCCACTCCCTTCATATAACATTTCATCGGAATATAATAATAGTATATTTTGTAAAAAAAATCAAGTGAGTTATGATTTATAAAAAAGCAGACTGATTTTATTTATCAGCCTGCTTTTTCTTATATTTCAAATGATTTTATATCCGGATTACTTTGCATTATTTCAACAACATTTTCAAAAGAAACATCACCGGGAATTCTGATTGAAGCTTTTATGTTAAGCGTGTTTGCTTCAGCATCTTTAGAAACTTTACAGTTTTGAATTACGGCATTACGTTCTTCAAGATGTTCTTTAAATTTCTTTACGGCTTCCGGGGAGTTAGCAACGGCAACTGAAATGTCGGTAACCGTACCGCCGTCAATATTTTTGAAAATTTTATGTAAAGCATACTGAAGAATGGTCATTATAATGGTTGCGGAAAAACCGATAAAATAAAGTCCGCTTCCAAATGAAAGACCTATTCCGGCAGTCGTCCATATTCCTGCGGCTGTGGTAAGACCTTTAATGTTTGAGCCACGGACAAATATCACACCTGCACCTAAAAAACTGATACCGGAGATTATGTTTGATGCAACACGGGATACGTCAATTCTGACATTCGGATTGTCAAGCGGAAGGTCGAGAAAACCGTATTTTGAAACAAGAACTACAAGTGCGGCACCGATTGCAACGATAACATGGGTTCGTATTCCCGCATCTTTAAGTCTTCTGCTTCTTTCAAGTCCTACCGCACCTCCGCAAATGCCGGCACATAAGAGGCGGAGAAGCCATTCGAGTTGTTCAAATCCGAGAAGCGAGTCAAATAATTCTTTCATATAAACACCCCTAAAAAACAATTTTCTTTGCACACATAATTGTATGCAAAGAACACTGTATAAATTATAAAATAGAAAGATAAAAATGTCAAGAGTAATAAGAAAATTTATACACGGAATGATAAATTATTTTTCCAAATTAAAATTATTTATCACAAATTGTATTATTTCATTCTTATCATTCTTAAGATTATCATCAATAATATTTTCTGCAATGCAGTTTAATATTTCTCTGATTTTTTTACCGGAAAACCCTAATGCGGAAATATCATTTCCGTCAACGGCTAAATCCGATAATGAAGAAATATATCCGCTTTTTTCTGTTTCATTTAATATTTCCATATATTTTTTAAGATGATTTTTTTCTTTATCCGAAGCGGTACATTTCCAAAATTCCGTAAATGATTTTATATTATCAATTCCGTGTTTAAAAATATGATGTTTTATCTTTTTCGGATATAAAAATAATTTATCATCTTTAAAGGATAATATTTTGCAAACCGTATTTATTGTATTATTGTCATAATGAAGTGAAGATAAAACTTCCTTTGATTTTATTTCGCTGTTTTCAATATCTTTCAGTATTAAAGAAAGACGTAATGCGGTATCATCTTTTGATAAAGAAAGTGATGTTACGGATTTATTCCACAATTTATCAGAAACATTTTTTATTTCGGGAATGAAAACAGATATAACTTCCTTGTATTTTTTTAGAATTATTCCCGCATTTTTTCCTGATAATAGTTTGTTGAATTCCGCAGAAATTCTTTCCACAGCAATATTTTTAAGTAACACGGCATTTTCGAGAATGCTTTTTGATGTATTCTCCTCTATATCAAAGCATAAAACTGAGGCAAATCTAATTCCTCGCATTATCCTTAAAGCATCTTCGTTAAATCTTTTATCCGGTTCACCGACACAACGGATGATTTTATTATGTAAATCATCAATGCCGTTAAATTTATCAATGATCCCGGATGAGGGTGAGTATGCCAAGGCATTTACGGTAAAATCTCTTCGTGATAAATCGTTTTCTATGCTTCTTGAGAATGAAACTTTATCGGGATGACGGTTATCGCTGTAAAGTCCGTCAACACGGAAAGTGGTAATTTCAACATTGTTTCTGTCAATGATTACAGTAACCGTACCGTGCTTTATGCCGATATCAAGGGTTTTACAGTTTTTGAAAACATTAAGTGTTTCTTCCGGTAACGCTGAGGTGGTAACGTCCCAATCATAAGGAGTTTTACCCATAAGCGTATCACGAATACATCCGCCTACGGCATAAGCTTCAAAGCCGTTTTCGTTAAGCATAGAAATGGCTTTTGAAATGTATTCCGGCATATTTATTTTTGCATCCATAAAATCACCCTTTTCTATTTACAATTTTACCACTCAATAGTATAATTATCAATAGCAGATAATAAAGAACGGAGAAATATTATGAACATTCAAATTTACGGAAAAGCAAAATGCTTTGATACTAAAAAGGCGGAGAGATATTTTAAGGAAAGAAGAATAAAATATCAATTCATCGATATTTCAAAATATCCTATGAGCAGGGGAGAATACAATAACATCAAGCAGGCACTTAAAATGAATTTTAAAGATATGATTGATAAAAAATCAAAACTCTATTCCGATTTGTTTATTGAGTACCTTGCCAATGACGAAGATGCGGAAGAAAAACTTCTTGAAAATCAGGGACTGTTTTTAACACCGATTGTAAGAAATTCCAAACAGGCAACGATAGGGTACCATCCGGAAATATGGAGCAAATGGGAATAAACATTCGTATAAGTAAACTAAATTAAAAAAACGGTTGTAAAAGAAAGTTTTATCTTTTATAACCGTTTTTATGATTATTCAATTTAATTATAATATCATTTTGCTTTTCTGAATACGACAGACTTTTTTCGGTCTGTTTTCATTTAGTTTATTGTGTTACTTTCTGTATCTGATCAAGTAAGTATTCAATAAGAGCAACGGCTTCTTTGAAGTAGAAACCCCATCCGTCAAGAATTCCCCGAAGGATAGAATATACAAAATCATAGACTTTATCAAAAACGGTTTTGGGTGTATCCTGAGATTCATTTTTTTCAATCTTTACCGTCTGATCAGCGGCGAAGCGAACAACCGTTGGTACGCTGCTTGATACTGCTGTTATCTGAATGGGATATGTACCTTCTTTGAAATCGGCTTTTGACATATAAATTTTGCCTTCGGAATCTGTAACGTAACTTATTGCGTTGCTTCCGGAACCTAACTTAACAAAAGCGCCGACAATAGGTGCGGTCGTACCCGAAGAATTTACACCTTTAAAAACGAGAACACCGGTTGAAGAAAAATCCGTTGAATCAATGACGGGATAAACGCAATCGGTTGTTCCGTTAAACAATACGATTTCACAGTTTTCATTTATTACAACAGAGTCAACCGCAGCTGTTTTGATTACACCGTTAACGGCATATTGCCATGATGAATTAGCAAGAGATACTTCATTTTGAACAGTATCAATTTCATTTGTGTCGGGAACATAAGTAACGGTAATGGCAGAATCAATAATCTGTTTAACGGTTGAGCCGCCAGATACGGGAACATTTTTACCCCTAAGCTTTCCGGAACGCCCTTCAACACGAACTCTGACAGTAACCGTGTCGGCACCATTTACACTTACGCCGCCGAAAGCACCGAAAATGAAAAGAGTTGCTAAAAACAGACTGAGAATTTTTGCTAATTTTTTGTTAATCATAAAAACATCTCCTAAAATAGATTTGTGCTATATGTTAATATAATTATATAATAGGATATATGTGTTGTCAATACAGAGTTTCTTAATCTTTATTATAAAAAAATAAAAAATATAAAACAAAATAAAGAAACGGACTGTCAAAATGACAGTCCGAAAAAATTTTCTTTTAATTATTCGTCGTCGCAACAACCGCAATCGCACTCGTCGTCAAATTCAAATTCGAGGCTTTCATGACAGTTGGGACATTCAATTCCGCCGTCTTCAAGGATGCTTTCATCTACGCAGATCGTTTCTCCGCAGTTAGGACATTCAACCTCAAAATAATCATCCTCGTCATCACAGCAACCGCAGCCGCATTCGTCATCGTCAATTTCAAAAACATAGTTTTCGAGATCTTCAAGATCCTCATCAACTGCATCAAGTTGTTCCTGCATTTCGTCGATAATTTCAACATTCTCTTCGATTGTCAAAGCGGCTTCATCAAGAGCATCTATCAATGCTTTGATAAGTTTAACTTCATCTTTGTTTTCGTCAAGCTTCATTCCGTCTGCAAGACCTTTAATGTAAGCAATTTTTTCTGTAAGAGTCATCATATTAAACACTCCTTTTATTTGGTTCTTGTAAAAGTAATTATGCTCTTGACATATATTCGCCTGTACGTGTATCAATATTTATCATTTCACCTTCATCAATGAAAAGGGGAACACGTACTTCGGCACCTGTTTCAAGAGTAGCGGGTTTTGTGGCATTTGTGGCTGTATCACCTTTAAAGCCGGGATCCGTCTGAGTAACCTGAAGAGTTACAAACGTGGGGGGTTCAACACCGAATACATTTCCTTTATATGAAAGGATTTTGCAAACCATATTCTCTTTAACAAACTTAAAGTTGTCATTGAGTTCGGATTTGTTGATGGGAATAAGTTCATAACTTTCGGGATCCATAAAGTAGTAAAGATCACCGTCATTGTATGAATATTCCATATCCTTACGTTCAATGTAAGCGGTGGGGAATTTTTCAGTGGGGTTAAAAGTACGCTCAGTAACGGAGCCTGCAATAATGTTTCTGATTTTTGTTCTTACAAAAGCTGCTCCTTTACCGGGTTTAACGTGCTGAAATTCAATGATTTGATATACGTTACCTTCCATTTCAAAGGTTACGCCGTTTCTGAAATCGCCTGCTGATACCATAATAAATATCCTCCAAATAATTTTTTTATTCCTGATAATTATATTTTAAACTATATTTATAATATTTGCAAGTGTTATTGCATTTTTTCTTTTATTCTTCGGGT
>JAZUKF010000156.1:0-3278 GCA_045643165.1 Acutalibacteraceae bacterium
AAATCTGAACTATGAAGGTGCGTTTGATGACATTCTTTCAAAATATACAAAAAACCATACTCTGGAAAGAATAAAAACAACCGATTTGGGTTCACTCTTTGAGCTTGTCTACGGCGTGACAATGAAAGCCGGGCAGAACGAACAGGAATTTTTGAATGAACTGCGATGCCGAAACGGAAATCTTACAATTATTCTTGCCGTTTCACCTGTTAAAAATAAATAGGAGGAATTAGTTATGAAACAATCAAAATCAATTTTAGCAGTCATTTTGTCCGTGATTTTTGCTATCTCGTTGCTATTACACTCGGTATGTGTGGGTGCAAATGAAGAAGTAACCGTTACCATTGATGACACAGCTCTTTCGTTTGACGTTGAGCCTCAAATCATAAACGGAAGAACACTTGTGCCGCTTCGGAAAATCTTTGAGGAACTTGGAGCATATGTAAAATGGAACGGAGAAACACAAACGGTATCGGCAAAAAGAAACTCAAAAACAGTAACACTTACCATTGATTCTGCCGATATGCAGATTGATAAAGGCGATACCGATGAGGACGGAAACGCCGTTTTTGAAACAGTCACACTTGATGTGCCGGCACAAATAATATCCGACAGAACTTTGGTTCCGGCACGGGCTGTATCGGAAGCATTCGGTCTTGATGTAAAGTGGGATGAAAACAAAAAGCTTGTGTCAATCACTTCAAATAAAGACGATGATGAGAGTTGGAAGGATAATGAGGGGAAAATCAACTTGTCTGATATGACCTTCGAGGGCGACGGTATTGAGATAAACGGAAACAATATTCTCATTACAAAAGGCGGAGATTATACTGCTTGCGGCACACTTGAAAACGGTAATATCACCGTAAAGACCGAAGAAAAGGTAAAGCTGCGTCTTGACGGCGTTTCTGTTACTTCCTCCCAAGAACCATGTATTTATTTTGAAGAAGCAGACAAAGCATATATCACCATATCCGAAGGTACGGAAAACACGCTTACTTCGGAATGTGAAAAGGGCGTTATATATTCAAAGGAAAATCTTGAAATAAAAGGCGGCGGAACATTAAATATTAACGCAAAAACCGACCACGGAATAAAGGCTTCGGATAATCTTACAATAGAAAACGGCACTATCAATATTACTGCCGAAGGTGATGGAATACACATAAACGACACCTTCAAAATGAGCGGAGGTATTCTAAACATTGACTCTGTCGGCGACGGAATAGATTCTGAATCCATTGTGGCAATAACCGGCGGCAGTATAAACATAAAAACAAACGGGAAACCGATTGAAACGGAAAATACCGTCAATACTACAGATGCTGCAATGCCAAACGGCTTCATGGGAGGACACGGCGGAATGTTTGAGGCACCAGATGTGGAATTTGAGACGTCTTCAAAAGGAATCAAAGCCGAGTGGACGCTGTGCGTAAAGGGCGGCAACATTACGGTAAATTCCGCAGACCACGCAATCCATTGTGCCGATGAAATAGAAATTACAAGCGGAGAGATGCACCTGTATTCAGAATACGGCAAAGGTATCTCAGGACACGGTAATGTGTTGGTTGACGGAGCGGACACGGTGATTGACGTTACAAAATCAACCGAAGGGCTTGAGAGCAAAAACATCCTTACCGTCAATAACGGAATAATCAATATAACATCTTCCGACGACGGCATCAATGCAACAGGCGGTGAAAGCGGCGAAATGATGATGCCGCAGGATCGTAATATGAACGGTATGCCGCAGGACTTTGGCGATATGCCGCCTATGCCCCAGGGTGAAGAAGGCTTTATTCCCGGCGGTGATATGGGTGGTATGCCGCCGCAAGATTTCGGAGGTATGCAAAGACCGGAAATGCAGGAGGGAAATAATCCTCCCGAGTTTGCGGAGGGTGTAGCCGGTCAAGGTCAAAGACCGGGTATGCGAAGAAACAGGGACAATTCACAGGGAGAAAATTCGCCTGAAAACGGACAATTTGAGAAAGGCGGAGAAAATGTCCGCCGTGGAGATATAGGTGGAAACGGCATGGGCAGAAACAGAAAGAACTGTCTTATTATAAATGGCGGTGAACTGACAATTAAATCGGGCGATGACTGTCTTGATTCAAACGGCAGTATGACGATAACAGGCGGCGTTATCAAAGCAGTCAAAACAGGTGGTACGCTTTTGGGCAACAACAGTATTTTTGATGCGGAGGGACAGGTAAATATCAGTGCAGGTGTAACTGTTATTGCAGCCGGAAGCGGAGGAACTCTTGAAATACCGCAAAACAGTATTACAATCTATGGCGAAGCAGCTTACAAAAGCGGTGATGCCGTCACGCTTTCAGGCAACGATGGCAGTGTATTGGCAGAATATGCACCAACAGGTGATTTCAGTGCGATTTTCATATCATCTCCCGATATGATTCTCAGCGAAAACTATACTGTAAAAATCGGAAGCAATTCGTATGACGTGACCTTAACGGAACAAAGTATGGTTATCGGTACGCCTGCAAAGCAAGGCAGAGAAATGTTTTTCAGATAGATAGATAAATTAACGGTTTTTATTTTGTAAAAACCGTTAATTTACTTTTCGCAATCAACGTGATATAATAGTGTTAGGAGGGATAAAGATGCGACTTTTAATAGCGGAGGACGAAAAAAGCCTCAATAAAACTCTCGCGGAACGACTTACAAAAGCCGGCTACTGTGTCGATAACTGCTTTGACGGCGAAGAAGCGGTTTATTATATAGAAAATACAAATTATGACGGCATCATACTTGATGTTATGATGCCGAAAATGAACGGCTTTGAGGTGCTCAAAACCATTCGTAGCAAAAAAATATACACACCCGTTTTAATGCTTACCGCAAAGGATTCCGATGAGGATATAATCTGCGGTCTTGACACGGGTGCAAACGATTATCTGACAAAGCCTTTTTCCTTTGATATCCTTTGTGCAAGAATCAGGGCAATGCTGAGGGTAAAGGAGAATGTATCGGGAGTTATATTGGAGCTTTCCGATTTGAGCCTTGACACAAATACACGTACAGTAAAACGAAACGGTAAAATAATAGAGCTGTCCTCGAAGGAATACGCAATACTTGAATATCTGATGCGTAACAAAGGAATAGTTGTTTCAAAAGAAAAGATTGAAGAGAACATTTGGAATTACGATTACGACGGCAGTACCGATGCAATTAAAGTGTATATTCACTATTTGCGTAAAAAAATAGATGATAATTTTGAAAACAAACTGATTCATACCGTAAAGAATGTAGGATATATG
>JAZUKF010000157.1:0-2565 GCA_045643165.1 Acutalibacteraceae bacterium
ATTTCTATAACTACCAGCGTATTCAGTTAAAAACAAAGCTGACTCCGATGGAATATCGAAATCAGTTTGTTGCTTAAAATTTAATAGTTATACCTTGGGGGGAGTGTTTTTTGTACTGTCCGTACAAAATGGTGCACTTCACTTCGGCGGTGCTGTTTTTTGCTCGGAAATTTGGTTTATTTTTATATAATTTGTTACAAAAAGCGTTTAATTTAATCATTTTGTTGGATATGATTAAATTAAAAGTTGACAAATAATAAGTTGTATGTTAGATTACAATTACATCATAATATATAAAAATGACTAAATTGACTTGGAGAATGAATATGAAAAAATACTCATTTAAAACCAAATACAATAAATTGCTTTCGCCGGATATTGTGTCGTTGCTTTCACAGATACATGAGTATAAAGGACAACAGAATTTATTTATTGAAGCCAAGAAAGATGTGCTTTCGGAACTTGTTGAAACAGCAAAAATACAAAGTACCGAAGCATCAAATAAAATTGAAGGCATTGTCACAACAGAGGATCGTCTGAATAAACTTGTCAGGGAAAAAACAATGCCCAAAACCCGAAGCGAAAAAGAAATTGCCGGTTATCGTGATGTTCTTGCAATTATTCATGAAAGTCATGATTACATTCCCCCGAAGCCAAATATGATATTGCAGTTTCACCGTGATCTTTACAAATACAGCGGAAATTCAATCGGAGGTAATTACAAATCGAGTGATAACATAATTGCAGAAGAGCATCCGGACGGAACAAGAAGTGTTCGTTTTCAGCCTGTTTCGGCATGGGAAACACCTGAAGCTGTCAAAGCACTTTGCGATGAATATGCAATCGCACTTACAGATACAGAAATGGACCCGTTAATACTTATTTCGATGTTCATACTTGATTTTCTTTGCATACATCCGTTTAACGACGGCAACGGAAGAATGAGCAGGCTTTTAACATTATTACTGCTTTATCGTGCCGGCTATATTGTCGGCAAATATATCAGCATTGAAAAAATAATCTCTGACAGTAAAGAAACTTATTACGAAGTCTTACAGGAAAGTTCTTACGGTTGGCACGAAAACGAAAATGATTATGCTCCGTTTGTTCGCTATATGCTTGGAGTTATTGTGGCTGCATACCGTGAATTTTCATCAAGAGTAACACTTTTGACAAATCGAGGTCTTTCAAAGCCCGACAGAATACGTTCTGTTATAAAAGAAAATCTCGGTACAATTACAAAATCCGAAATTATGAAAATCTGCCCTGATATCAGTCAGGTAACTGTCCAGCGCACACTTAATGATCTGCTTAAGAATGAAGAAATCATTAAACTGGGCGGCGGTCGGTACACAAAATACATTTGGAACAATGAGAATTAAGAATTCATAATGGGGTTCGAATCCCTTTTTAAATAGAAAATGAAAGTGTTCATAACTTAAATCCCTTATGAACACTCGATATGGGGCGGGTGTTCTTACAGTACTAAACGAAAAAATAAGTAAAATAAAACTCCGCAGAGAACACTGTCATTTTTCAAATGATATATCGCTCACGCGATATGATATACGGTAAAGCCGTATGATATATTTGCTTCGCAAAAATGAGATAATATCCGTTCCTCATACGCGAAGCGTATATCATCCGCCGGAGGCGGATATCATATCGAAGATATATTACCCGTTCCGCAGGGAACGGATATCATTGAAAAAAGCACGCTTCGGCGTGCTTTTTTCATGGTCGGAGTGAAGGGACTCGCGGCTACGCCGCAAGAGTTTGCTTCGCAAACAATCCTATTGTAAGTCCCTCGACACTCTGCCTGCGGCAAACCGTGTCGAGATGGACGAATGGGGTTCAAATCCCTTCTTAAATAAAAAATGAAAGTGTTCATAACTCAAATCCGTTACGAACACTCGATATGTGCCGACGGTTGAAATAGGAACAGAAAATGAGCTGTCAAACAGAGTCATTTTATCAATTACTGTGACAACGAGCTTGCAAATAAAAAACATCGGCCGCTTTGTTAGCAAATAGATTTTTATTATAATTTCAAATATCAAATATCAAAAAAATTACATGTTGGTAGTTTTTCAAATTTTGTGTAAAGCCCAAAGAATGGTATAAAAAACAAAGTGGATACAGGGTGTGTGAGCCGCAGGACGGCTTACACGCCTTGTTTGCATCATAGCGGAAATATCGGGGCATGTCAAGGGCGGCTGATTTCTCAGCCGTTCATTTTACCCTTTACATGAGCCGGGATTTCTGCTATTCGGGCAGTCTGTCAGCGAAGAATACTTCAAGCTGAGAATGTATTTCTCCCCAGTCTCTGCGTCTGCCTGTCCATTTTCTTGTAATATCAACCTGTGCCAGATAAAGCATTTTCAGCAGACTGTCATCGTTTGGAAATACAGCCTTGCTCTTGGTTACTTTTCTCAGCTGTCGGTTGAAATTTTCAATGGAGTTTGTCGTATAAATCAGCGTTCTGACAGATTGCGGATATTTGAAATATGTAGATAATTCTGCCCAGTGTGCCTGCCAGGACTGTGAAATCTTTGGATATTTTGA
>JAZUKF010000158.1:0-15973 GCA_045643165.1 Acutalibacteraceae bacterium
GTTTCGTTACCGGTATGACCGCAGGACTTGCCATTCCGATTTCTCAGGCATTCGGTGAAGGAGATTATCAAAAAGTCAGACGGTTGTACATAAACTGTATTTATATAACACTGTCTGCTACGGTGATATTAACTTTGCTTACATATTTTCTGACACGTCCGCTGCTTCGATTGATGAATACACCGGATGATATTTTTGAGATGGCGTATGACTATATCGGAACGATTTTTCTCGGACTTGTCGCAATACTTTTTTATAATCTTTTTGCCTGTGTTATGCGTTCTCTCGGTGATAGTAAAACTCCGCTTTTGCTTTTGATTTTTTCATCATTTCTTAATATCGGACTTGATTTATTCTTTGTGATATGTCTGAAAATGGCTTGTAAAGGTGTTGCGATAGCCACGGTAATCGCACAACTTGTTTCTGCGGTCGTGGCTTTCATTATCATTCTGAAAAAATATGATATTCTGAAACTTGAAAAAGAAGATTATAAAATAAACGGTAAAATGTGCGGCAGACTTTTGTATATCGGAATACCCATGGCGTTGCAGATGTCGGTAACTGCGGTGGGTTCCGTAATGCTTCAATCTGCGGTGAATACTTTGGGTAAATACGTTATCGCCGCCGTAACCGTTGCGGGAAAAATTCAACTTTTCCTTGTTATGCCCGCAGAATCTATCGGGTTGGCTATGGCAACGTATTCCGGTCAGAATTTGGGAGCGGGAAAACCGGACAGGATAAAAGAGGGCGTACGGAAATCAATTCTCATGTCTATGGTTTACAGCGTTATTGCAATGGCTCTGGCATATTTCTTCGGCGGAAATCTTGCAACACTTTTTGTTGCAAAAGACCAAAGCGAAGTTATAAAACTTGTGGGAAAATTCCTGCGTGTTTGCTGTTGTTTCTATCCCACGCTTGGTATACTGTTCGTTTTCAGGAATACCGTTCAGGGATTGGGTTACAGTATTCCCGCAATGCTTGCCGGTGTGTTTGAACTTGCGGCAAGGGGTATTATGGGATTTTTCATCATCCCGAAATTCGGATTTACTGCGGTTTGTTTTGCAAATCCTTCGGCATGGCTTGCGGCGGATGTGCTTCTTATAACCGTGTTTATCATTGTTTGGCCAAAAATCAAGAAATTACGAACCGTAACGGTTTCGGTATAAATTTCGGAGGTTTATTATGAAATTATTTTTTCCTGCTTTATGCGTTGTTCAGTCATTCCTTATGGTGGTTTCGAGTTTTTCGGAATATGATTCAAATTTCAGGTATGCTGTTGACAGAGCGGCGTATTCCCTTATCAGTGAAACGGATTTTTCCTTTGACACCCTTTCTGCGGATAAACTTCAGATAACGGATAAAGAAAAAAATGATTGCCGTAAATGGTATAACGAAAATGTAATATGTACAAGCGGAAAGCCTGCATATAATTTTACTGTGGGCGGCAAAAATTTCCGTAATAATATTGATGATTACGATATTTCCGTAGGAAAAGAAAGCGACGTCGGTGAATATCACCGTGGCGGTAAAACTACTTTTGTTACTTTGAAACATAAAAAGAGCAGTCTTGTTGTAACGGTTGAGGCAACGATTTACGAAGAATATGCAAGTTGTGAATGGACTGTTTTTATCAAGAATACGGGGGATGAAAAATCTCCTGTTATAAAGGATTTTTACGGTGCGGACTGTAATATAAATCTCGGAAAAAGCGAACTTTATGTCAGCAGAGGCTCACGTCCGAGAAATGATGACTTTGAACTTTTGAAAATGCCGGTTTCAAAACTCGGATTGATTTTCAATGCCAACGGCGGCAGGTCGGCATCGTTTTTGCCCTATTTTAATTTAAACGGTGAAAACGGAAGTGCCGTTGTTTCCGTAGGCTGGACAGGTCAATGGCATACAAAAATCACTCAGAAAAATAAAGGTATAAATATTAAAGCGAAGCAGGAGTATTTCAAGGCATATCTGACCTCCGGCGAACAGGTGCGTTCACCTCTTGTTTCGGTTACGTTTTATGACGGTGATAATGCAGTAAAAGGCTTTAATTCTTACAGAAAATGGGTTTCAAACTGTGTATATGCCGAAAACTTTTTCCCTTTGACTACCACCGGCCTTGCGGGAGAATTTGACCGCAGAGGAATTGATGAATATATTGAACAGGTAAAATCATATGATGATTATACATGCAGTATCACCGATTTCCTTTGGCGTGATGCAGGATGGTACAAAATCAACGGAGATTGGTATGACAGCGTAGGAAACTGGGTTGCGGATCCGGAAAGATTTCCCAACGGTTTAGCACCTGTTGCCGACGAAGCGGCTAAAAGGGGAATGGGACTTCTCCTCTGGTATGAACCTGAAAGATGCTGTAAAGATACTATCGTTTACAACGAATGTAAAAAGCATGAGGGTTGGCTTATCGAATGTTCCGATAATGTGAATATGGTAAATCTCGCCATGGACGGTGCATGTGAATATTTAGGAAACCTTGTTGCACAGTCAATTAAAGATAATCATGTAGGTCTTTACAGACAGGATTTCAATTTTACACCTCTTTCACTTTGGCGTGATGCTGATAAGAATTTATGGAATAACAGAAAAGGTATTGAAGAAAATCATTATGTAACAAACCTTTATAAATATCTTGATACGCTTATTGAAGTAAATCCCGGATTGATTATTGACAACTGTGCCAGCGGCGGAAAACGTCTTGATTTGGAAATGTCAAGAAGGAGTATTCCTCTTTGGAGAACGGATTATAACTGTGCGGATCCCGAAGGTAAAGTTCATGACGATTGCCCCGAAGCAACCCAGGTTTCAAGTTACGGAATTTCCTGCTGGCTTCCTCTTACGGGTACGGGCATAAATCTTTTCGGTGAGTACAACGAGAGAAGTTTTATCGTTCCCTGTTCGCAAAGGGCTCAATACGGCGATATACGTAAATTTATGCAGGAAAATTATTTCCCCCTTACTTACGGCGGTTTAAACTATGATGAATATCTTGCCATGCAGTTCGGAACAGATAGAAGCGGTACCGCATTGATTTATAAACGCAGTGAGGTAGAGGGAAATGCATATCTGCTTAAACTCAGCGGACTCAGAAAGGATGTATCATATAAGGTTTATGATTATGATAATCAAGGTACCGAATTTTTTGCAACAGGTGAAGAACTTATGAATAAAGGCATAACGCTGACGATAGGCGAAACACCTAAGGCGGCAATATATATGTATAATATCAACAATTAAACATATAAAATAAAGATGATTTTAGAAGGGTGATACTTTTTTAAAATCATCTTTTTATGATATTTTACCAAACTGAAAATTATTTTCAGGAATAACATTGACTTTATCACGCTGATGTGGTAATATGTTACTATAATGAAATAGGGAGCGTGTATTATGCAGATACGGAATAAGGAAACGGACAGACTTTTCAAGTCCGTAATGAGACTGAAAAGCATTGATGAATGTTATGATTTTTTTGAAGATTTATGTACTGTGAAGGAATTGCAGGATATGGTTCAACGTTTTGACACCGCAATTTTACTTGATAAAGGAACAAGTTATCTTAAAATAACGGAGATGAACGGTTCCAGCACCGCAACCATAAGCCGTGTAAGCAAATGCCTGAATTACGGTAACGGAGGATATAAAAGGGCAATAGAGAGGATGAAAAAAGATGACTGATTTAACAATTCGCAATGATGAACAGATAGTATTTTCATTACGTTCTCTCTATGAATGTTACGGATATACTCAGTTCAAAATGACTAAATTCGAAGAATACGATTTGTATGTTAAAAATAAGGATTATCTGTTGTCCGATAATATTATTACTTTTAATGATACAAACGGCAGGCTTATGGCTCTTAAACCCGATGTAACATTGTCGATAATAAAAAACAGCGATGATGAAAAAATGCTTCATAAGGTTTATTATAATGAGAATGTTTACCGTGTCAGCAAAAGTTCAAACACGTATAAGGAAATTATGCAGGTGGGACTTGAATGTATCGGAGATATTGACGATTACTGTTTGTCGGAGGTTCTTTCCCTTGCGGCGGAAAGTTTGAAAAGTATTTCCGATAAATGCGTTCTTTCCGTTTCAAATATAAATATTCTTTCCGGTGTTTTGAAAAATGAGAATGTGGATTCCGATGCGGAAAGAAAGATTTTTGATTTGATAAGCAAGAAAAATATGCACGAACTTGCCGAATTGTGCGAAGGTGCGGGGATTTCCGAAGACAGTACGGAAAAACTGTTTGCACTCATTTCCGTTTACGGCAAACCCGATGAAGTTTTCCCGAAACTCAATAAACTTTTCCCGAATAATGCGGATGTTGAAAATTTTGAAAAAATAATTTCTTCTCTGAATGATGATATAAAAGATATTATCGAAATTGATTTTTCAATGGCTGATGACTCCAAATATTATAACGGAATTACTTTTAAAGGTTTTGTTATGGGGATTGCCGGCAGCGTCCTTTCCGGCGGACAGTATGATAATCTGATGAAAAAGATGAATAAAAAATCAAAGGCGATAGGCTTTGCGATTTATCTTGATATGCTGGAAAGACTTAATGAAACCGTAAAGGAATACGATATTGATACGGTTTTGCTTTATGAAGATGATGCGGATATTAAAAAACTTAATGAGGTAATCGGAAAAATTACATTTAACGGTGCAAGTGTTCTGGCGGTTAAAACCGTTCCGGAAAAAATAAAATACCGCCGTCTGATGAAGTTTAACGGTAAGGAGGCGATATGCTGTGAAGGAGATGCTTAATGTTGCTTTGCCTAAGGGCAGACTGGGGGAAAAAGTGTATTCAATGTTTGAAAAGGCAGGCTTTGAATGTCCTTCCATTAAGGAGAATAACAGAAAACTTATCTTCGAGAATGAAGAAAAAGGTGTCAGATATTTCTGGGTAAAACCCTCGGATGTAACGATTTACGTTGAACGTGGTGCGGCGGATATCGGAGTTGCGGGAAAGGATATTCTTCTTGAATATGAACCCGATGTATATGAACTTCTTGACCTTGATATGGGAAAATGCAGAATGGCAGTTGCGGGACCGAAGGATTTCAGGGATAACCCCGGTAAGAAATTAAGGGTTGCCACAAAATTCAGTAATATTGCACAGACATATTATAATTCAATCGGCCGTGATATTGATATGATTCATCTGAACGGTTCCATTGAAATAGCACCTATTCTCGGTTTGTCGGATGTTATTGTGGATATCGTCGAAACGGGAGCCACATTGAGAGAAAACAATCTTGAGGTGAAAGAAACGATTGTTCCCATAAGTGCAAGACTTATTGCAAATAAATCGAGTTTTCGTTTCAAGAAAGAGCAGATAGAAAAAGTACGTAAAGAATTATCTTTGCAGGCGGAGGCAAAAAATGATTAAGATACTGAAAGTAAACGAAGTTTCAAATGATGAGATTTTCGCAAGAGGAAATGTAAATATAAATGTTGAGGATATTGTAACGGATATAATCGCAAATGTTCGCAAAAACGGTGATAAGGCTCTTTTTGAATATACGGAAAAATTTGATAAAGCGAAACTTGACAGCCTTCTTGTAAGCAAAGAGGAAATAGAAGAGGCCTTTGAAAATGTGCCGAAGGAATTTGTTGAAATCCTTGAAAAAGCGGCAAAGAATATTACTAAATTCCATGAGAAGCAAGTCCGTAACAGTTTTATAATCAATGATGAAGACGGAATAGTAATGGGACAGAAAATTATCCCCGTTGACAGAGCGGGATTATACGTTCCCGGCGGTACGGCGGCATATCCCTCAACTGTTCTGATGGATTCCATTCCCGCAAAAATTGCCGGTGTGCGTGAAGTGGTAATGGTAACTCCTCCTCTTGAAAACGGAAAGGTCAATCCCGTTATTCTTGCGGCGGCAAAAATTGCCGGTGTTAATAAAATCTTTAAAGTCGGCGGTGCTCAGGCGATAGCAGCCCTTGCCTACGGCACAGAGTCCGTGCCGAAAGCGGATAAAATCGTAGGTCCCGGAAACGCCTTTGTTGCTGAGGCAAAAAAGCAGGTTTACGGTACCGTTTCCATTGATATGATTGCAGGTCCCAGTGAAATTCTGATCGTTGCAGACGGAAAGACAAATCCGGAATATGCGGCGGCGGATTTACTTTCGCAGGCTGAACATGATAAAATGGCAAGTGCCGTGCTTGTAACGGATTCTTATGAACTTGCTTTAAAGGTCAGCGATGAACTTGAAAAACAAATTCCCAAGCTTGAAAGGAAAGAAATTGCACGTGCATCCATTGACGATAACGGAAAAATAATCGTTGCGGAGGATTTAAAGTCCGTGATCGAAATCGCAAATGAAATCGCCCCGGAACATCTTGAACTCTGTGTTGATAATCCCTTTGATTATCTTGATTCTATCCGTCATGCAGGTTCTGTTTTCATGGGAAGAAACTGTCCGGAAGCGTTGGGCGATTATCTTGCGGGACCAAATCACACATTGCCCACAAGCGGTACTGCAAAGTTTTCAAGTCCGCTTTCCGTTGACGATTTTGTGAAAAAAACTCAATATACATATTTTACAAAGGATGCCTTGTCAAGAGTGGCGGAGGATGTTGCATATTTTGCAAGAAAAGAGGGACTTACCGCCCATGCGGAAAGTGCTGTTATCAGATTGAAGGGTGATAAATAATGAGCAGATTTTTCAGTTCAAAATATTCATCTCTCACCCCTTATGTACCGGGTGAACAACCGAGAGATATGAAATATATCAAACTCAATACAAACGAATCACCCTTTCCGCCGTCAAAAAAAGCGGTGGAGAAAGCATACGGAGAAATAAAAAAATCGGAGTTGTATTCCGATCCGGAATGTACAGGTCTTGTTGAAATCGCTTCAAGGGTTTTCGGAGTGGAAAAGGATGAAATTCTTTTCACAAACGGCTCGGATGAAATACTTGATTTTGCTTTTATGGCATACGGTGATAAGGAAAATCCCGTTGTTTTCCCCAATATCACATACGGATTTTATTCCGTTTTCGCCGAGATAAATAATATTCCCTATGAAGAAATTCCGTTGAATGAGGATTTTACGGTAAATGTTGAGGATTATATCGGAATAAATAAAACGATATTTATTGCCAATCCCAATGCTCCCACGGGAATTGCTCTGCCCCTTTCCGATATTGAAAGGATAGTAAAAAGCAATCCCGATAATGTAATTGTCATTGACGAAGCATACGTTGATTTCGGAGGAGAAAGTGCAATACCTCTTACGAAAAAATATGATAATCTTCTCGTTACGCAGACTTTTTCAAAGTCCCGTTCTCTTGCGGGAGCAAGGTTGGGCTTCGGAATAGGAAATAAAAAGCTGATTGAAGATTTAAATACCATAAAATATTCCACAAATCCATATAACATCAACCGTGCCACAATGGCGGCGGGTATCGGTGCGTTGGAAGATGAGGAATATACGAAAGAAAACTGTAAGACCATTATCGAAAACAGAATTTTTACAAAAAACGAACTTGAAAAAATCGGTTTTGAAGTGCTTGATTCAAAGTGCAATTTCGTTTTTGCGAAACATAAAAATATTGACGGAAAAGAAATTTATCTTGAACTTAAAAAAAGGGGAATACTTGTCCGTCATTTTGATAAGCCGATTTTGTCGCAGTATAACAGAATAACGGTAGGCACAAAGGAACAAATGGAAATTCTTATTGAAAATTTGAAAGAGATGGTGAAATAAATGAGAAATGCACAAATCGAAAGAAAAACTGCTGAAACCGAAATTTCTCTCACCCTTGAACTTGACGGAAAAGGTGAAAGCAAAATCGAAACCGGATGCGGTTTTTTAGATCACATGCTGACACTTTTTGCAAAACACGGCAGGTTCGATTTAACGGTAAACTGCAAAGGCGATGTGAACGTTGATTATCATCATACCGTTGAAGATATCGGCATTTGTTTAGGACAGGCATTTGAAAAAGCATTGGGAGATAAAAAAGGAATTATCCGTTACGGAAATATGATTTTACCCATGGATGAAGCACTTATTATGTCCGCCGTTGACATTTCCGGCAGAACATTTTTAGGCTTTGAACTTGAAATACCTACGGAAAAAGTAGGATGCTTTGATACGGAACTTGTTGAGGAATTTTTCCTTGCTTTCACAAGACAGTTCCCGATTTCGTTGCATATCCGCAGTCTTGCGGGAAAAAATTCTCATCATATTATCGAGGGTGCATTCAAAAGCGTTGCAAGAAGCCTTAAAGAGGCGGTTAAAATTGATGAAGCATTTGCGGATGAAATACCGTCAACGAAAGGGGTACTCTGATGCTCTCCATAGTTGATTACGGTGTTGGAAATCTGTTTTCTCTGAAAAGTTCCTTTGATGCAATAGGTGTTGATGCCGTTGTAACGGGGGATGCGGAGGAAATAAGAAAATCCGACAGAATTATTCTTCCCGGTGTGGGTGCTTTCGAGGATGCGGCAAGGAAACTTAAAGAATCGGGACTTGGAAAAACGGTAAAAGAAGAGGCTGAAAAAGGGAAACCGATTATGGGAATTTGTTTGGGAATGCAGCTTCTTTTTGAAAAAAGTTTTGAGTACGGTGAGCATGAGGGATTAGGTCTTATTAAAGGCAATATAAAACCTATTGCGGATGTTATTCCGAAGGATTTGAAAATTCCTCATATCGGCTGGAACAGTCTTGAATTTAAGAATGAAAAAAGTCCGATTTTCAAATATATCAATGAGGGCGATTTTGTATATTTTGTCCATTCATTTTACGGGGCGGACTGTGATGAAAACGTGATAGCCGTTGCCGAATACGGAGTTCCTTTGACGGCGGCAGTGGCAAGAAATAATGTTTACGGCTGTCAATTTCATCCGGAAAAAAGCGGTAATACGGGGCTTAATATTCTTAAAGCATTTTGTGAAACGGAGAGTATAATATGAAAATATTTCCTGCCATAGATTTAGTGGACGGTAAGGCAGTTCGTCTTTTTAAAGGCGATTACGATAAGATGACGGTTTATAACGAAAACCCACTTGAAGTCGCAAAAGATTTTGAAAAATGCGGTGCGAAATTCATTCATCTTGTTGATCTTGAGGGTGCAAAAAGCGGTGATACGCCCAACATTGATACGGTTGAAAAAATCGTAAAGAATACAAACCTTTTTTCTGAAATCGGCGGCGGTATCCGAAATATTGAAACTGTGGAAAAATATATTTCCATCGGTGTTGACCGTGTTATTCTCGGTACTGCTGCAGTTAAGGATGAAAAATTTTTAACGGATGCCGTTGATAAATTCGGTGAAAAAATCGCAGTGGGTGTTGACATTAAAGACGGCTTTGTTGCCATAAAAGGCTGGACGGAAAAATCAGAGTATGATGCCTTTGAATTCTGCGAAAAGATGGAAAAAATCGGTGTGAAAACTCTCATCTGTACCGATATTTCAAAGGACGGTGCAATGCAGGGTACTAACCACGATTTATACCGTAAACTTTGTGAAAAATTCAAAATGCAGATTACCGCTTCCGGAGGAGTTTCATCCATAGAGGACGTGAAAAAACTTGCAGACCTTAATATTTACGCAGCGATTATCGGCAAGGCATATTACACGGGAGCAATAGATTTGAAAGAAGCGATCGAGGTGGCGAAATGATTACAAAAAGAATTATTCCCTGTCTTGATGTGAAAAACGGCAGAGTTGTAAAGGGAGTAAATTTTGAGGGACTTAATGATGTTTCTTCTCCCGTTGAACTTGCGGAGTATTACAGCAGCTGCGGTGCGGATGAACTTGTGTTTTATGATATTACCGCTTCCTCCGACGGCAGGAAACTGTTTACCGATATTCTTTGCAAAACGGCGAAAAAGGTGTTTATTCCGTTGACCGTAGGCGGAGGAATTAACACGGTGGAGGATTTTGACCGTGTATTAAAATGCGGTGCGGATAAGGTGAGTGTTAATTCCGGTGCGATAAAAAATCCCGATCTCATTTACGATGCCGCCAAAAAATACGGAGACCAATGTGTTGTAATATCGGCAGATGTTAAACGTGTTGACGGCGTTTTCCGTGTCTTTGCCAAGGGCGGACGTGAGAATACGGGAATGGAAGCCATAGAATGGATAAAAAAATGTGTGGGGAACGGAGCAGGCGAGGTCGTTCTCAACTCCATTGATACGGACGGCGTGAAGAAAGGCTTTGATATTGAAATGCTGGATAAGGTTTGCAACGCCGTAAACGTGCCTGTGATCGCATCCGGCGGTGCAGGTTGCATAAATGATTTTATTACGCTTTTCAAAACTTTGCCGAAGGTGGATGCGGGACTTGCCGCATCAATTTTCCATTTCGGTGAAGTTAAGATAAAGGATTTAAAAGAAGAACTGAAAAATAATAATATTTCTGTAAGATTAGGGTGGTAATAATGATAAATATTGATGAATTAAAGTTTGACGAAAAAGGTTTGATACCTGCAATCGTTGTAGATGCCGAAACAAAAAAGGTGTTGACTCTTGCATATATGAACAGAGAAAGTCTCAAAATTTCCATAGAAAAAGGACTTACCTGTTTTTGGAGCCGTTCAAGGCAGGAACTGTGGTTGAAAGGTGAAACCAGCGCAAATTATCAGCACATCGTTTCCATAACCGCAGACTGCGATAAGGATGCCCTCACCGTTCTGGTAAAGCCGGATGGACCTGCATGTCATCTCGGAACAACATCATGCTTTGAAAATCTTCTTTGGGAAAATGAAGAACTTTCCGCTTTCTCGCTTGAAGGTCTTATGAATCTTATCGAGGGCAGAAAAATTGAAAAGAAGGAAGGCTCTTACACCACGTATCTTTTTGAAAAGGGAATTGACAAAATTCTGAAAAAAGTCGGTGAGGAATCAACTGAGGTCATCATTGCCGCAAAGGATAACGATAAAAGGGAAACTGTTTATGAAATAGCCGATTTAACGTATCATGTAATGGTTTTGATGATTGAAATGGGAATTTCACTTGACGATATTCATAAGGAACTTGCATCACGTCATGTGATAGATAAAAAAGTTAAGCAGGAAAAAATGACCTGATTTAAGGAAGTGTAATTTTGACGCAATTAAAACATAAAGACTGGGCGAATGATGTAAAATTCAATATAAACAAATTCTTTGAAATATGCGAAAACGAAAGCAATAAATATGCGGTGTTTGATTTTGATAATACCTGCTCTGTTTTTGACGTGGGAGAGCAACTTGCCGTTTATCAGCTTGAAAATATGTGCTTCGGTTTCACTCCCGATGAGATCCGTGATGTGATAAAATCCGGATTAAGTGATCCCGATAAGGATTTAACTCATTTAGGCTACGGAAAAGGCTCCTATAACGATTGGATGGATGATATAGAATTTTCGTACGCTTATCTTTATAAAACATACGGTCCTTTCTCCGGGAAGGGCGTTGATGAAAGTACGAAAAAGAAAATGCTTTCCGATGATTTATGGATGGAATTTGCCGTTAAAATGAGGGCAATGTACGACCTTATCGGCGATAACGAATCCACGGACGTTTCATATCCCTGGATGGTATATTGGTATGCGGGACTTTCAAGGGATGAAGTTTATGATATGGCGGTAAGATCCCATGTTCTGTATAAAGATTATCCCTCCGAAAAGGTTGTTTGGACAAGTTCGAAGGATGTTAAATCGAAAACAGGTGTTGTGTCTGCCGAATTCACAAAGGGAGTTGCCGTTTCGGATAATATCAGAGAATTGTGGAAATCCCTGAAAGAAAACAATATTGATGTATGGATTTGCTCTGCTTCACAGCTTGATGTTATAAAAGCGGCGGTGGAAGTTTTCGGGCTTCGTGATTATATAAAAGGAATTATGGCAATGACCGTAAAGGAAGTGAAGGGTAAATTTACAAGTCTTTACGATTATGAAACGGGTTATGCGTTTATTATGGAAAACGGCGAATGGAAGTTTTCCGAAAATCCCACCAAGGCACAAACTCAGGGCGTGGGTAAGGTCGTTTCAATTAAAAATGTATGTTATCCCATTTACGGTAAAGGTCCCGCTGCGGGATTTATGGATTCGACCGGGGACTATAATTTCTGTACGGAGTTTGAAAATCTGAAACTTGTTTTATGCTTTAACCGTGCATCCCGTGGCGTTACCGACGGCGGAGGAGTGATTGCCGAACTCGCTGTGTATCAGAGAGATACTTTGGGCTACGATATTGAAAAAGCATTAAAAAACGGTGATACGCTTTACCTTTTGCAGGGCAGAAATGAAAACTCTTTACGTTCACTCATCAGTTCAAATGAAACGGTGGTTCTGGGTGAAAATACCGCTAAACTTTTTAAGGATGAAAAGAACTTCCGTCAGCTTGAATATATGAAAGAAAATAAAATGACAACGGGGGAAATAGTTAATAAATTTGCATTAAAAAGTGATAAGAACGATTTAGGCTTTTTTTACGGATTTCTTGATAAATTTGACGGCTACCATAATCAAAAATAAGAAATATGATACTTATTTTGAAAAAAAACTTGATTTCAGAACCTGAAATATGTTATATTATAAATGTTAACATTGATAATTTTGCGTATTTTCGGAGGAAATAGTTATGAAAGATTTAATCATAATAGGTGCCGGCGGTTTCGGTTCTGAGGTTGCGTGGCTTGTTGAGAGGATAAATAAAGTTTCTCCGACATGGAATATTTTAGGTTTTGTTGATGATGATGAAGAAAAACAGGGAACAACATTTAATAATTATAATGTTATAGGAAAAGTTGAAGATATAAAAAAATATCCCGATGCTTATGTTTCCTGTGCGGTGGCGAATGCAAAAGTACGAAAAATAATAGTTGAAAAGTTAAATGATGTTAAGTTTGCAACGCTGATAGATCCCTCTGCCGTTGTGGGTAGCGGAAAATCCATCGGCGAAGGCTCTGTTATTTGTGCAAATAGTGTTTTAACAGTCAATTTTGTTCTGGGAAAACACTGTATCATAAATATTTGCAGTACCGTGGGACACGATGCGGTATTAGGTGATTATGTAACGGTTTATCCGAATGTAAATATTTCCGGTTTTGATAATATCGGTGAATGTGTTGAAATCGGAACAGGTACGCAGATTATCCAGGGCAAGTCCGTGGGAAGCGGTACCGTTATAGGTGCCGGAGCCGTTGTTATAAAGGATTTACCTGAAAAATGCACTGCTGTGGGAAGTCCCGCAAAGCCGATCAAATTTTTCGATTGAGGAGGACGATTATGAATATTAAAACCGTAATTGTTATCGGTGCCAACGGAACGATGGGTGCTAATGTGTCCGGCATATTTGCATCTTTCGGAGATGCAAAGGTGTATCTCGTTTGCCGAGACAGGGAAAAATCCGAAAAAGCCATTGAAAGAGCGGTTAAATCTGTCCGTGCCGACAGCATCAGAAAGAACCTGATTGCCGCCGATTACGGTGATTTGGAAAAGATTGTTCCCCAAGCCGATTTAATATTTGAAAGTGCAAAGGAAGATCTACAGGTCAAACTTGAACTTACCGAAAAACTCGGAAAATATCTGAAAGATGATACTTTTATTTGCACGGGAACATCCGGATTATCCGTAACAAAATTAGCGGAGTCTTTACCGGAAAATCTCCGTAAAAATTATTTCGGTGTTCATATGTTTAACCCGCCTTACAGTATGACTCTTTGTGAAGTTATTCCCACAAAATATTCTGATATTGAAAAGAAAAACGAGTTGGCGAAAATGCTTGAGTCTGATCTTTTGAGAACGGTTGTTGAGGTTGCGGATTCTCCCGCATTTCTTGCAAACAGAATAGGTTTTCAGTTTATCAATGAAGCATTGATTTTTGCCGAAAAGTATAAAGATAACGGCGGTATTGATTATATTGATTCAATTCTCGGTTCCTTTACGGGACGAGCGATGTCGCCTTTGGTTACGGCTGATTTCGTAGGACTTGATATTCACAAGGCGATCGTTGATAATCTTTATGAAAACACTTCCGATTATGCACATGAAACGCTTTTGCTTCCCGATTATGTTCAGAAACTGATTGATGAAAACAAGTTGGGTAAAAAATCAAATTGCGGTTTGTATAAAACCGTTATTCACGATGACGGTAAAAAGACGAGAATGGTTTACAGCATCAATGACGGAGAATACAGAAATCAGATGAAATATATTTTCCCCTTTGCGGAAATTATGAAAAAACATTTAAGCGAGGGATGTTATAAGGAAGCACTTACCGTTTTGGCCACGAATACTTCTCTTGAAGCAAAAATCTGCGTTGAATTTCTGCTGAAATATATTTTGTATTCACTGAAAATTGCCGATGAACTTTGCGGTAATGTGCTTTCGGCGGATGACGTTATGGCAACCGGATTTAACTGGTGTCCGCCCGTTGCGTTGTTGCAGGCACTTTACAGTGTAGCCGATGTCAAAAAACTGATGAAGGAAAGATTGGATAAAACTATTCTTGAAGCGACAGATTATCAAAATCTTGTGAATGAAAATCTTAAATCCGATTATGATTTCAGAAGATTCTTTAAGGCTAAATGATATGTACGGAGGTAAAATATGAATAAGGTTCATATTCTCGGCGGCGCTCAGACTGATTTTGAACGAAATTGGACAAAAGAAGGCAAAGGCATTGTCGCATTATTAAAGGAAGTAATGTCTGACGGCCTTGAAGATGCCAATGTGGGTTTTGATGAAATAAAAAGATTGAATGAAGAAAATAAGGTTGCCTGTTTTGTAGGTAACTTTATTGCGGAACAGTATGTTCAGCAGGGACATTTAGGTGCAATGCTGACGGAAGTTGATCCCGCATTTTACGGTGTACCCTCTGCAAGATATGAAGCGGCTTGTGCTTCCGGCTCCGTTGCAATAGACAGTGCGGTAACGAAAATTATGGCAGGGGAGTATGATGTTGCCATCGTTGTGGGATGGGAACTTATGAAAACCGTAGATTCCAAAATCGGCGGAGATATTCTGGGACGTGCCGCTTTTTACGAAAAAGAAGGTAAAGGGATTGATTTGCCTTTCCCGAAACTTTTCGGAAGATTGGCTGATGAAATTCTCAATAAATATGATGTTGATGAAAAAAGATTTATGGATTGTCTTGCCCGAATTTCGGAGATAAATTATTCAAATGCAAAACGTAATCCTCTTGCACAGACAAGAAAATGGTTTATGAATTTTGAGCAGGCTTCAAACAGAAATAACACTACCAACCCCATAGTCGGCGGCAGACTTGCCGTTTCCGATTGTTCACAGGTTACGGACGGTGCGGCTGTTGTAGTTTTGGCATCTGAAAAATATGTAAAAGAGCATAATCTGAAAACACCCGTTGTTAAGGGATACGGACACAGAGTCGCTCCCATGCTTTTTGATAAGAAAATCGAGGATGCAAAAAATTCCGAGTACATTCTTCCCTGGACAAGACAAGCGGTACTTGATGCGTATAAGAGAAGCGGATTGACCGTTGATGATATTGATGTGTTTGAAACCCACGATTGCTTTACTTCCAGCGAATATGCCGCAATTTCCGCTTTCGGAATAACGCCTCCGGGCAAGGAATATGAAGCGGTTGAAAGCGGAAAGATTGCTTTTGACGGTGAAAAACCCATTAACCCAAGCGGAGGTTTGATAGGATGCGGTCATCCTGTAGGTGCTTCCGGAGTGAGAATGTTTTTGGATTTGTATAAACAGGTCAGCGGTAAAGCCGGGAAATATCAGGTCAAAGGTGCAAAGAACGGCTTGATGCATAACATCGGCGGCAGTGCAACAACGAACTATGTTTATATTATAGGAAAATAAAAATTTAAGGGACTGTCGCATTCGGCACAGACTTGCAAGGATACTTTTGTTTTTGACGGATAATTTTCCTGAATACTGCATCAAACTCGCATCCGAATACGTCAGTATGCGAGATGCGAGTTTTCTTTGTCTTCAAAAAAATTCTCTC
>JAZUKF010000159.1:0-22140 GCA_045643165.1 Acutalibacteraceae bacterium
ACATGCCTCCGATCCGACTTGACCTCGGCGATATATTCGGCAGTTTCTTCGGAGGCGGAGCACGCAGACAGAGCGACCCGAACGCACCCAGACGTGGAGAAAACGTTTCTTCACGTGCAAACCTTTCTTTTGAAGAGGCGGCAAAGGGCTGTAAAAGAACGGTGGAAATCAACCGTGTGGAAAAATGTGAGGAATGCGGAGGAACAGGTGCCGCAAAGGGTACAACGGCAAAGACTTGTCCCGACTGTAACGGACGGGGACAGGTCAATGTTCAGCAGAGAACCGCTTTCGGCGTAATGTCAACCACAAGACCTTGCTCAAAATGCGGAGGAAAAGGACAGATCATTTCCACTCCCTGTCATAAATGCCACGGTAACGGAAGATATTCAAAAAAGACTTCCGTTGAGGTTAATGTGCCGGCAGGAATTAACGACCGCCAGGTTATAAATGTCCGTGGTGAAGGTAATAAGGGTGCAAACGGCGGCCCGGCGGGAGACTTAAAAGTTGTAGTATTTGTAAGACCTCATCCGTTTTTTGAAAGAGACGGCTTTAACGTATGGTGCGATATTACCGTTTCATTTGCACAGGCAGTGTTAGGTGATACATTGCAAATTCAGACTCTTGACGGAAAAATCAATTTCGATTTGCCGGCAGGGACTCAACCTGAAAAGGTGTTTGTTCTGAAGGGCAGAGGTATTCAAATTCTCAACGGCAGAGGTAAGGGCGATCAGCTTATAAGAATTCATGTTGAAGTGCCTAAAAATTTATCATCTCATCAAAGAGAATTGATAAGAGAATTCCAAAATGAATTCGGCGGTAATTCCGGTAACAATAATTTCGGTGATGCACCTGAGGAGAAAAAAGGATTTTTCGGGAAAAAGAAAAAATAAAAAAGTCGGTGGATGAAAATGAAGCATATAGATATGATAGTGCCTTGTTTTAATGAACAGGATGTACTTGAACTTTTTTACAGTGAAGTTCAGCGTCTTCAGCAGAACTGCGTAAAATATTCTTTCAGGTTTATTTTTGTAGATGACGGAAGCTCGGATAACACTCTTTCTATTGTAAAAAAATTCGCTGAAACAGATGATAAAATCAAATTTATCTCTTTTTCAAGAAATTTCGGGAAAGAGGCAGCCATGCTTGCCGGATTAAGAGCGGCAGACGGAGATTATATCGGAATAATTGATGCTGATTTGCAACATTCACCGGATTTGATAATACCTATGGCGGAGGCTCTTGATGAAGGGTATGATGTATCCGCCGCTCAAAGGGTTGACCGTGAAGGCGAAAGTAAAATAAAAAGTGCATTTTCAAAAATGTTTTACGGTGTTATGGATAAACTTTCCGACGTAAAGATAAATCAGGGTGCACAGGATTTTCGTCTTATGAAAAAGAAGGTTGTGGATGCTATTTTATCCATGCCGGAAAGTATCAGATTTTCAAAAGGTATTTTCAGTTGGGTTGGCTTTAATGTAAAATATTTTAACCACGAAAACAGAGAGCGTGCCGCAGGAAAGTCAAAATTTTCGTTGTTTAAACTTTTGAAATATGCTTTTGACGGAATTGTGGGATTTTCCACATCTTTGTTGAGACTGTCTCTTTTCGTGGGAGCGATTTCAAGTATCGCCGGAATAATTTATGCTCTGTATTTTATTGTCAGAACATTGGTTCACGGTCCTGATGTGGCAGGTTATCCCTCAATCTTTACGGCAATACTGATTATCGGCGGTTTAATTTTGATTTGTCTCGGCATAATCGGTGAGTATCTTGCCAGAGTTTACATTGAAGTTAAGCACAGACCTGTATATATTGTTAATGAAACCAATATTTTTAAGCAAATATAAGGTGATATTTAACATAAAAATAAAAATTTTAAAAAAACAGTTGCTTTTTATTTATTTTTGTGATAGAATTCTATCTGTTATATGGCTATTTGACGAAAGAGGTGACAACAATGAAGGAAGGACTTCATCCTGAGTATAAGGAAACAGAAGTAAAATGTGCTTGTGGTGCTGTTATTAAAACATCTTCCACTAAGTCAGATTTGCGTGTTGATATTTGTTCAAACTGTCATCCGTTCTTTACAGGAAAGCAGAAGCTTGTTGATACGGGCGGACGTGTAGACAGATTTAAAAAGCGTTTCAATCTTGACAAATAAGACATTTCGGGAACATTTTAATTCAAAGATGACGGCAGACAATTTTATCAAGTTGTCTGCCTTTTTCCCGTTGTAAAATTTCGGCGGTGATATTATGACAGGTTATAAAACCGTTCAAAAAGAAGCAAATGATGAATATATTGTAAAACATTCAAGGTTTATCGGTCATATTAAACCGGTTACGACCGTTGATGAGGCTACGGAGTTTATATCCTCCGTAAAGCAAAAGCACTGGGATGCGACGCATAATGTATATGCTTATGTTTTGCGGGACGGTCAGATAAGACGGTACAGTGATGACGGTGAGCCTCAGGGTACTGCGGGCATACCTGTGCTTGACGTTTTGCTTAAAGAGGATGTGACGGATTGTGCCGTTGTGGTAACGAGATATTTCGGCGGTATTATGCTTGGTGCAGGCGGACTTGTGAGAGCATATTCTCACAGTGCCAAAATCGCTCTTGATGCCGGAAAAGTCGTTACCATGAAATTGTGTGCGGTATGTGAAATAAAATGCGATTATTCATTTTACGGAAAACTTGTAACCTTTATTCCCGAAAACGGAGGGGTAATTGATGATACTGTTTTTGAGGAAAATGTAACGGTGATATACAGAATAGATAACGATGATTTTGAGAAATTCCGTGAAAAACTCATTGATGTAAGCAACGGTCAGGTGGACAGTTGTAAAAAAAGTGATATTTTTTGTGCAATGCCTTAAAAAAATAAAGGGATTTTATTTTTTTCTCGGTATATATACTCAGAGGAACAAAATCTGACAAATAGCGGGGTGGAACAGATGGAAAAAACAATTCGTGAAAGAATATGTGAAACGGAGCATTTAATTCTTTCTCCCTACGCATCCTTTGCCGACGGAACACGTGGCAGAGATAGTTTTGAAGAAGAATCCCCTGTAAGAACTCCTTATCAAAGGGATAAAGACAGGATAATACACAGCGGTTCTTTCAGAAGGCTTAAACATAAAACGCAGGTTTTTCTTTCCCCGGAGGGAGACTATTACCGTACCCGTTTGACTCATACTCTTGAAGTTTCGCAAATTGCAAGAACCATGTCAAGGGCATTAAGGCTTAATGAGGATTTAACGGAGGCTATCGCACTCGGTCATGATTTAGGGCATACTCCCTTCGGTCATGCAGGTGAAAGGGCTCTTAATGAAATACTTGAGGGCGGATTTTATCATTATCTTCAAAGTGTCAGAGTGGTTGAATTTATTGAAAAAGGCGGAAGAGGACTTAATCTTACAAAAGAAGTACGAAACGGAATGGCTTGTCATACAAAGGGTAAGCAGGCAGATACACTTGAAGGCAGAATTGTGAGGCTTGCAGACAGAATTGCATATCTTAATCACGATATTGACGATGCCGAAAAGGCGGGTATAATAACCGAGGATGATATTCCGCTGGAAATTCGTGAGGTGCTGGGTTTTTCAAAATCCAAAAGAATAAATACACTTGTTATGTCCGCTATTGAAAACAGCAGTGATGATATTGTTATAGATAAAAAAATCGAAGACTCTTTTGATAAACTCAATGATTTTATGTTTGAAAATGTTTATACCAATCCCGTTTGCAAGGGTGAAGAGTCTAAGGCTATGGATATGGTAAAATGGTTGTTTAAATATTACTGCGACCATCCGGATAAGATGACGGCAGATGTTAAACATATTCTTGAACGTGAAGGCATTGAACGTGCCGTAACCGATTATATTGCGGGAATGACCGACAGATATGCTGTTTCCGTTTTCAATGAATTATTTGTACCGAAATCGTGGCTGTATTGATATTGTAATTTTTTAAATGAAGGGTGGTGGGTGAATGCCGATAGATGAAACATTTTTACAGGAATTACGCAGCAGAACGGATATTACCGAACTTATTTCCTCCTATGTGGATTTAGGCAGACGGCAGGGCAGAACGCAAAAAGGTCTTTGTCCTTTTCATAATGAAAAAACACCCTCCTTTATGGTTTATGAGGATACATCATCGTTCTACTGCTTCGGTTGCGGAGCCGGCGGAGATGCCATAACTTTCTTGATGAAAATTGAAAATCTCGATTATATCGAAGCGGTAAAATTACTTGCACAGAGAGCCGGTCTTGCTATGCCGGAGGACGGTTATGACGATTCTCTTCTCAAAAAGAAAAAGAGAATTCTGGCGGCAAACCGTGAGGCGGCAAAGTTTTATCATAACTGTCTGTTGGAGGAAAAAAATAAATTTGCTCTTGATTATTTTCTTAACAGAGGTTTATCTCCGTCTACAATTAAACATTTCGGTTTAGGTTACGCCCCCGATTCATGGGACAGTTTAATAAAATATATGAGGGAAAAAGGTTTTTCGGCCTCTGAATTATATGAAGCGGACCTTGTGAAGAAAAGCACAAAAAACGGTGAAAGATTTTATGATAATTTCCGTAACCGTATGATGACTCCCATAATTGATTTAAAGGGAAATGTTATCGGCTTCGGCGGACGTGTGCTTGATGATTCAAAGCCGAAATATGTCAATACTGCGGATACATTGGTTTATAAAAAAAGTAATGAAGTTTTCGCTCTGAATTTTGCGAAAAACGGAAATAATGACAGCCTTATTGTTGCGGAAGGATATATGGATGTTATTGCATTGCATCAGGCGGGATTTACAAATTCCGTAGCCTGTTTGGGTACTGCTTTGACAAAGGAGCAGGCAAGACTTATTAAAAGATATGCAAATGAAGTTATTCTTTCATACGATTCCGACGAAGCGGGACAGAAGGCAACTCAAAGGGCATTGCAAATTTTCGGAGAAACGGGAATTGCCATAAGAGTATTAAACCTTTCCGGAGGAAAAGATCCGGATGAAATTATAAAGAAATACGGCAAAGAACGATTTGCTTCTCTGATAAACGGAGCCGCAAATGATATAGAATTTAATATTATTAAATGCAGGAACAAGTATGATGTTTCAACCTCTGACGGAAAAATGCGATTTCTTACCGATGCGGCAGGTTATCTTTCCACCGTTTCAAGTCCTATCCGGCGTGATACATACGTCAGCCGTTTAAGCGAAGAAACGGGAGTCAGTAAGGATGCCATAAACGGAGAAATAAACCGTAAAATCGCACAGAAACGACGAAGCAGAAGCGGTGAGGAATTTAAACAGGCAAGGGTTTCCTCCGTGGGTACCGATGACAAGATAAATCCCGAAAAGAAAGATCATCTTGTTCAGGCGAAAGCGGAAGAAATCTTAATTACAACTCTTTTTAAAAATCCCGATTTCTGGATTAAATTAAAGGACAAGGTGTCTTATGAGGATTTTGTAACATCCTTTAATAAACGTGTTTTTAAAGAACTTACCCGACGTCTTGAAGAAGGTCTTGAAACGGAACTGACAATGTTTATCCCTTTATTCAACGAAGCGGAAATGGGAAGAATAACAAGGCTTAAAGAAATAGACTGTCTTGTGGGTAATTCAATCGAAGAGTGCATTGATTGTATAAATGTACTGAAAAAAGCAAAAGATAACGAAAAAAGAAAAAATCCGGCGGAAATGAGTAATGACGATTTTCTTGACGGAATAAGGAAAATGAAAAATAAAAATACATAAAGCGAGGAGAAGGAAATGGAAAATAACAATCAACCCGAAAAAAAATCTTCATTGAAAATCCTTTTGGAAAAAGGAAAGGTTAGCGGTCATCTTTCGGCACAGGAAATTGATAATGCTTTGATGGACCTTGATTTAAGCATTGAAGAGCTTGAAGTATTTTATGATACGGTGGAAAATCAGAACATAGAAATTGTGGATGATATGACCGACATCAATTTTGATGCTCTTAATTTGGATGATGAGCTTAATAAAGATGCGGACATGGGAATAATCGGCGGAGATCCGAAAAATGCCGCAATGGAGGACCATGTTAAAATCTATCTTAAAGAAATAGGCAGAGTTCCGCTTCTTACTCCCGAAGAGGAAATTGAATTGGCGGTACGTATTGCCGAAGATGATCCTAAGGCAAAGCAACGACTTGCCGAGGCAAACCTTCGTCTTGTTGTAAGTATTGCCAAAAGATATGTGGGCAGAGGAATGCAGTTCCTTGACCTTATTCAGGAGGGAAATCTGGGACTTATTAAGGCTGTTGATAAGTTCGATTACACTAAAGGTTTTAAATTTTCAACCTATGCAACATGGTGGATAAGACAAGCCATCACAAGGGCAATCGCCGATCAGGCAAGAACTATACGTATTCCCGTTCACATGGTTGAAACGATCAATAAGGTTAAAAAGACAAACAGTCAGCTTCTTCACGAAAACGGACGTGATCCGTCAGCGGAGGAAATTGCGGTAAAACTCAATCTTCCCACGGAAAAGGTACGTGAAATTCTTCGTGTGGCACAGGAGCCCGTTTCCCTTGAAACGCCTATCGGTGAGGAAGAGGACAGTCATCTCGGTGATTTTATTCCCGACGAGGATGTTCTTGCTCCACAGGATGCGGCATCAATGCTTCTTTTGAAAGAACAACTTGCCGCTGTTTTAAAAACTCTTACTCCCAGAGAAGAAAAGGTTCTTTCATTAAGGTTCGGTCTTGTTGACGGACATCCGAGAACACTTGAAGAGGTGGGTAAAGAGTTTGACGTAACAAGAGAAAGAATTCGTCAGATTGAAGCAAAGGCACTCCGAAAACTTCGTCATCCCAGCAGGAGCAAGAAGTTAAAAGATTTTCTTGAATAATGCCGGAGGCAGATATGAAAAAGTTTCTATCTTTGATATTAGGGGTTTTAATGATTTTTTCTTTTCCGATTGTATCGGAAGCCGAAAAAGTATCGGGTTCCGGTTTCGTATTTGTTCCCGATAAGGGTGTTATTGATATGACAAAAACAAAAACAACTAAAGAGTTCCAACTTCGTGATCCCTGCGTTTTGGTTTACGGGCAGAAATATTTTATGTACGGAACAGGTGCGGCAAACGGACCGGGTTACGGCTGTTATGTCAGCGAGGATTTAGTTAATTGGGCAGGACCTGTAAATGTTTTTTCCGCTCCGCCCGGATTTGCAGGTGTCCGTGATTTCTGGGCTCCGGAATGTCATTATTATAACGGAAAGTTTTATCTTTTCGCAACATACTATTCTTCCGTAACAAACCACCGAGGTGTTTCGATTTTCCGTGCGGAAAGTCCTCTCGGTCCTTTTGAGGAAATTTCCGATTCACACGTTACTCCCAAGGATTGGGACAGCATTGACGGAACACTTTACATTGATGAAAATAATCAGCCCTGGATGGTTTTTGTGCATGAATGGACAAGCATTGAAAACGGTATAGGTGAAATGGCGGCGGCAAGATTAAGCAGTGATTTAACTCATTTTATCAGTAAGCCGATTAAACTTTTCGGTGCAAAAGAAGCCCCGTGGTCAAGCGGCGGAATTACCGACGGACCGTGGATGTACAGAAATAAAAAAGGCGAATTGCTTATGCTTTGGTCAAACAGTACCGTAACGGGTTATTCTGTGGGAGTTGCGAAATCCTCTGACGGAACCGTCAGCGGAAAATGGAAACAGCAGTTTATGTCATTATATTGCAAGGATTGTTATAATGACCTTGACGGCGGACACGGAATGATATTTACCGCCCTCGACGGTAAAATGTATCTGTCAATTCACTCTCCCAACGGTTCCACGCCGGAACATCCCACAGAGGCAATTTTTGTTGAACTTGAAGAAGTAAACGGAAAACTTATCGCAAAGGATGAATATACAGGTAGGGACGGATTTAAAAATTTAATAGTAAATTGGTTTTATACATTTATATATTCCGTAAAAAATTTCTTTAAAAACTTAAAGTATTTCGAGTTTAATATATAAAAAATACCGCCGCTTTCCGAGTGCTTTATACATCCGAAATGCGGCGGTATTTATTATTATTATTGTTCTAAATTTACGGTGTATTTTAATTTTGAGGAATTGAATGAAATCAATTCTTCGATTTCCACATCAAGCGGTGTTGTTGTATCTCGAAGAACATAAACCTTGCTGACATCCTTTGATGCTCCGGGTTGAATTTCAACGTCTACCAAGAAATCGTCATCACTGCTGATGAAAGATTCTTCAAGCCCAATTCCTCCTTGGAAAATTTTATCCGAAAGAGCAAAGTCAAAGCTTTTAGAATCCGATGAATTATTGGTGAAGGAATATGTAATTTTTACGGCATTTTTACCTTCCCAGTTACTAACTTTCTTTGCGGATTTTATTGTGCAAATATAGTCCCCGATTTTGCCGTCATTATTGTCCCCGGTTTCTCCCGAAGCGGAAATTGTACTGTTTCCCGAATTAGATGGTGCGGATTTATCGTCATCTCCTCCGGAACTTATTAAAGAAATCAAAATGATAAACACAACTGCAACTATTGCAATTATTATCCATTTCTTTCTTTTCTTTTTCTTTTGTTCTTCTAATGCTTTGCTGACTGCCTGCTGAACTTCGGCATTATTGTCCTGATTTACGTCTGCCATAATGCAAACCTCCTTATATTTAGTGGCTACATTATAGACCGTTTTTACGATAAAATGGTATGCTGACAGCACAACATTTATATTTTTGTACTTGCTATAATAAAGACGCAGGAAATAATAACGGAAATTGACGCAAAAAACATTTTAAACAGTGCTTTTTTTGCTTTGCTTTTACCGATAAAGAAAGGAATTTTTCTCGTATAATTTTTGTAATCGGTAATAATCGGTACAGGGATAACCAGCATAAATATCATGGCAATAAATTGAAGGACCGATCGTTTCAAAGGACAATTCTCAGTGGGAATCAATGAGAATATCAAAAATACAGCGGAGTTAATATAATAAATTACAGCAATACAGGCATGAAAAAGATTTCCTTTCCTGAAACCGGGAACAGTTTTGATGATTTTGGAAATTTTCATCTTTTTTTCAAGCGAAAGTAAAAGAGAATCAATGTTTTCATAACGGTTATTTTCGTCAATTTGCGTACATCTGACAATTACTTCGGAGTAAATTCCTTTTGAAAGTTTTTCAGAGGGAATATGTTTTGTTGCCATGTAATTCAGCAATACACCTAATGAATATATGTCGCTTTTAGGACTTGTCTGACAAAACCCGAACTGTTCAGGTGCGGCGTAACCTTGAGTGCCTAAAATTTGGGTGTCCTTTGATTGACCGAGTTTTACCGTACGGCTTATTCCGAAATCAATTATTTTAATATGATTGTCTTTTGTAATCATAATATTGTTGGGGTTGATATCACGGTGAACAATGCCGAGGGAATGAATATCTTTAAGCCCGTTACATATTTCCGTCATATATTGTAAGATGGTGGTATCGTCAAGTTTTTCTATGTTTTCCATTAACTCGGCAAGTGTTATTCCGTGTATAAATTCTTCTACTGCATAGAATTTATCGTTTATCGTTGCGGGAGGATAAAATTTTACTACATTAGGATTGGAAATTTTAACAAGTTTTTTGTATATTTCAGTATCTTCAAAGGATATTTCCTTTAAGATGAAAAAATCATTGTCTTTCATGGCAATTTTTGTTTCATCATTTATATCTTTCAATATTTCATAAGACAAATTTATCACACCGCCTTGATTTTTTTCAAATGATATTTTATCATAAATAAAGAGAAAATGGTAGTATTTGCAAAGGAGATTTTATGAAAAGAACGACAGAGGAACTAATGAACATTTTACAGTCGAAAAAATCACTTGATGATTATTTTAAAGAAGAAATTGATGAATTGTTTTTCGGCTCTATTTCGGAATATCTCGAATTGATCATCAATGAGAAAAAATTAAAAAAAAGTAAAATCATTGACAGAGCAAATTTAGATAAAAATTATGCCTATCAGATTTTTAACGGCACAAAAACAAAACCGTCAAGAAATAAAATTTTGATGATTGCTTTCGGAATGGGGCTCGATCTTACGGAAACAAGAAAACTGTTAAAGGTTGCAAATATGTCCGACCTTTATGCAAGAAATCCCAGGGACAGCATAATAATTTTCTGTTTAAATAAGGGACTTAAGGTTATGGAAGTAAATGAATATTTACATGAATATAATTTTGAAATATTAGAATAAAAACGGGGCTGTCTGCATCTAAATGCAACAGCCCCAAATGTTATAGCCTCCGGTTTTATTACTCTTTTACTACTTCCTGTATTCCCTTTGCCAAGCCTGCAACGGACTGTAAATCAGAGGGAATGATAATTTTTGTAGCCTGACCGTCGGCGGCTTTTTCAAACGCTTCAAGACTTTTTATTCTTAAAAATCCTTCGCCGGGTGCTGCTTTGTTGATGAGTTCGATTGCCTTTGCATGGGCTTCCTGAACTGCAAGTATTGCTTCCGCTTCACCCTCTGCTTCACGTATCTTTGCTTCCTTTACCGCTTCCGCTTTAAGGATCGCCGCAGTCTTTTGTGCTTCCGCTTCGAGAATTTGAGATTCCTTCATTCCTTCCGCCACAAGAACTTTACTTGCTTTTTCACCTTCGGCACGGAGAATCGCTTCACGGCGTTGACGTTCCGCTTTCATCTGTTTTTCCATAGCATCCTGAATTTCACGGGGAGGAAGAATATTTTTAAGTTCCACTCTGTTGATTTTAATACCCCAGGGGTCGGTGGCTTCGTCAAGAATACCTCTGATTTTTGTGTTGATCGTATCACGGGAGGTAAGTGTATTATCAAGTTCAAGTTCACCGATAATATTTCTCAGTGTGGTGGCACTGAGATTTTCTATAGCCGAAAGAGGATTTTCAACACCGTAAGTGTAAAGTTTCGGATCGGTTATCTGGAAGAAAACGACCGTGTCGATTTGCATGGTTACATTATCCTTGGTTATAACGGGCTGAGGCGGAAAATCCACAACCTGTTCTTTTAGAGAAACTATTTTTGCAATTCTTTCAATGAAGGGCATTTTTACATGCAAACCTGTTTCCCATGTGGTGTGATATGCACCGAGACGTTCAACAATATATGCTTTTGACTGTGGAACGATTTTGATGTTCGCAATTATAATTGCTGCAATAAATAAAACTAAAGCTATCAATACGTATGGCATAATAAATTTCCTTTCTTATTCTTCTTTTGACACGATGGCTTTAACGCCTTCTATTCTTTTAATGAAAACGGTTTCATCCTTTTCGATTATCTCACCGTTTTCGCTTCGAGCCGTCCATATTATTCCGAAAACCATTATTTTTCCCTGTGCTGCGGAATTATTTACGGTTTCGGTAACAACGGCCGGCTTTCCGATTATTCTGTCGCTGTTTGTGGGTACTTTTTTATTATTAACGATTTTTTTAACAATAGGCCTTGTGGCGATAAGAGCAATTACCGACACAGTCGCAAAAATAATAACCTGAACGGGAATACTTAATTTTAACATATTTGCAAAAAGAGCAAAAATCGAACCTATCGCAAACCATATTGTAACAAGTTGAACCGTAACAGCTTCAATGATAATCAGAACAACACTTAATATTATCCAAAAATAAAGAATAATAAACACCTCCTGATAACATATGTTATGTTTAAACAAAGTATATCACTTCCGTATATTTTTTGCAATAGGTCGTCGGGAATTAAAATTTTTACATGGAAAATTTTAAATGTTAAAAAGTATTGACAACCGCTGTCTGCGGTGTTATAATCAAGAAAAACGATTCAGGAGTAATAGCAATGGCAGTAATTAAGTTTACAGCTGAATATTATTATACATACTTTATCAATTCTTTGGTAGGGTGTAAATTTTGCTGTGTATCTTGATTGTTTTTCGTTATGTTAAACAGACCTTGCAGTGAAATTTACTGCAAGGTTTTTACTTTTTAGGAGGGTATTAAAATGGTAGTGGTATTAAAGAAAGATATAGATGAAGCACAGGTAAGTAATCTTATTGAGTGGCTCAAAAGTTTAGGGCTTGATGTTCATAGAAGTGCGGGACGTTTTGAAACGGTGCTCGGTCTTATCGGTGATACAAGTCACGTGGATGTTGATTTAATAAGCGGGTTGGGAATGGTTGAAACCGTTACGAGAATAAGTGAACCTTATAAGAGTGCAAACAGAAAATTTCATCCCGATGACACCGTAATTGATATATGCGGTCATAAAATCGGCGGAGGAAATTTTCTTTATATTGCAGGTCCCTGTTCAGTTGAATCCGAGGAGCAAATCTGTTCGATCGCACGTGAGGTGAAGGAAGCCGGTGCAAATCTTCTGAGAGGCGGAGCATTTAAACCGAGAACTTCTCCCTATGCTTTCCAGGGAATGAGAAGCAAGGGACTTGAACTTCTCACTAAGGCAAAGAAAGAAACAGGTATGCCTATTGTAACGGAAATCATGGACCTTTCTCATCTTGATTTGTTTGACGATGTTGATGTAATTCAGGTGGGAGCAAGAAATATGCAAAATTTTGAACTTCTTAAAGAACTCGGTCATACGGATAAACCCATTCTTCTTAAAAGAGGACTTTCAAGCACTATGCAGGAACTTTTGATGAGTGCGGAATATATTAGGGCAGGCGGAAATAATAAGGTTATTCTTTGCGACAGAGGAATAACTCCGGTGTCGTCAGCCACGAGAAATACGATGGATGTTTCCGCTATTCCGCTGCTTAAAGAAAAAACACATCTTCCCATTATTGCCGATCCCAGTCATGCGGGAGGAATTTCAAAACTTGTAAAACCTCTTTCACTTGCTTCTGTTGCCGCAGGTGCAGACGGCTTGATGATCGAAGTTCATAACGATCCCGCCCATGCTCTTTGCGACGGACCGCAGGCATTGACACCTGATCAGTTTGCAGAGGTAACAAGAGAATCGGATGAAATAAGAAATGTATTGAAAAAATTTAATTGAGTCGGACGGTGCGGAAAATGAATATAGGGATTGTGGGATTAGGTTTGATCGGCGGTTCAATGGCAAGGGCGATAAAAGATTTTACGGAACATTCCGTTTTCGGATACGATATATCGGAAAGTTCTTTCCTTGCCGCAACGCTTACCGGTGCCGTTGATAAAAAACTTGATGAAAACACGGTTGGAAAATGTGATATAATTATTCTGTCCCTTTATCCTGAAGATGCGGTGGAATATATTAAAAAAACAGCCGGTTTAATTAAGAAAAACTGTATTGTTTTCGATTGTTGCGGAATAAAAAGATATATCTGTGAAAAAATGAAATTTCTTTCAAAGGAAAACGGATTTATTTTTATTGGCGGACATCCTATGGCGGGAACTCATTATTGGGGTTTTGAACATTCGAGAGCATCAATGTTCAAAGGTGCGTCAATGATTCTTGTACCTGATGACGATACTGAAATCGAAGTGCTTGAAAAAATTAAAAATCTTTGTTTATCAATCGGTTTCGGGGAAATAAAATTTACAACTCCGGAGGAGCATGACAAGGTTATCGCTTTCACTTCTCAATTACCCCATGTTGTTTCAAACGCTTATGTTAAGAGTGATAATGCCGCAAAGCATAAGGGGTTTTCCGCAGGAAGTTATAAGGATTTGTCCCGTGTTGCTAAACTTAATGAGAAAATGTGGACAGAACTTTTTCTTGAAAACGGAGATTTTCTTGCAGAAGAAATTGATGCACTTGTCGATAATCTGAAACAGTACAGCAGTGCAATAAAAAATAAAGATGCAGAAAAATTGAAAAATCTTTTAAAGGACGGATCTGAGAAAAAGAGAATCGTAAAATAATTTACGGAGGTCTTATTTTTGAAAACTGTAAAAGTAAATGCTTCAAAAGAATATGATATTTATATCGGTAGAAATCTGTCTGAATTTGCCGCAAAAAAGATTAAAAATCTTTTCGGCAATGCACGTGTTTGTCTGGTAACAGACAGCAGAGTTTTTAAAATTCATTCGGAAAAAATTATCAGTGCATTTGAAAAGGAAAAAATAAACTGCGAACTTTATGTTTTCCCTATGGGGGAAGAATCGAAAAGCGAAATAATATTGTTTGACCTTCTTAATTTCCTTGCTGAAAATCATTTTTCGAGAAACGATGTCCTTGTGGCTCTCGGCGGCGGTGTAACAGGAGATTTAACAGGGCTTGCGGCGGCGTTGTATATGAGAGGAATGCACCTTGTTCAATTACCTACAACATTGCTGGCGGCGGTTGATTCTTCTGTCGGCGGTAAGACTGCCGTTAATCTTGAAGCGGGAAAAAATCTTGTTGGTGTTTTCAATCAGCCGGAGCTTGTTGTATGCGATTGTGAATTATTGAAAACTTTACCGAAAGAAATATTTGCGGACGGTATGGCAGAGGTAATAAAATACGGTGTAATTGCAGATAAAGAATTGTTTGAAAAAACTTCCGTCAATTTTTCCGAAAATGATTTGGAAGATATTATCACAAGATGCGTTGAAATTAAAAGAGATATTGTGAATGAAGATGAACGGGATACGGGCAAAAGACAGCTTCTGAATTTCGGACATACTCTTGCTCATGCTATTGAAAAAACAAGTGATTTTTCTGTATCCCACGGCAGTGCGGTTGCAATGGGAATGGTTTTAATCAGCGAATTGTCGGAACAAAACGGCTTGTCGGATGAATTATGTAAGGAAAAAATAATTGCTGCTCTTACGAATAACGGTCTTCCGGTAAAATGCGATTTTTCCAAGGAAGAATTGTGGAAATATGTTATCTCCGATAAAAAAATTTCCGGAGAAAATATCTCTTTGATTTTACCGAAAAAAATCGGTGAATGTTATATTAAAAAAATATCTTTAAATAAACTTGAAAAAATGATGAAAGAGAGCGATTAAAATGGATGTCAGAATATTGCCCTCTGAATTAAAGGGAGAAACGGATGCCGTTACATCAAAATCAATGGCACACAGGCAACTGATCTGTTCGGCACTTTCCGATAAGGTCTGTAAAGTAAAAATTGATAATTTTTCCGATGATATTCTTGCAACTGTGAATGCGATAAAATCCATGGGTTGTGAGGTTAAAATCGACGGAAAATATGCAGAGGTTTTTCCTTTAAAAAAATCCTCCGGGATAAAAATAATTGATTGTAACGAAAGCGGTTCAACTTTAAGGTTTTTGTTACCTGTTGTTGCATCTCTCGGAATTACTGCGGAATTTACGGGAAAGGGAAGATTACCTCAAAGACCGATTTCCGATTTATTAAATGTTATGTCGGAACATTCCGTAAAAATCGGAGAAGGCTTTCCGATAAAAATTCAAGGAAAACTGACCGGCGGAAATTATAAAATAAAAGGCAATATCAGTTCACAGTTTATCAGCGGACTTTTATTTGCGTTACCGCTTTGTGATGAGGATAGCGTACTTACTGTTACGGAGCCGATTGAATCGAAAAATTATATTGAAATGACAGTAAAAGTTCTTGAAGATTTCGGTATTAAAATCGAAAGAAATAATAATACTTTTTATATAAAAGGTAAGCAAAAATATATCGGTAAAAACTCATTTTCCGAAGGAGATTGGTCAAATGCTTCCTATTTTCTCGCTAAGGGAATATTTGTAAAAAACATAAAAAAAGAATCTGTTCAGGGTGATAAAAACATATTGGAAATTTTAAAAAAATTCGGCGGAAAAATCGAAGAAAAAAATAACGGCTTTCGTTGGGTTTATAATGACACTTTCGGTACGGTAATTGATGCTTCCGACGTTCCGGATTTAGTGATGACTGTTGCGGCGGTGGCAGCTGTTTCCCACGGGAAAACAGAAATAATAAACGCAGAGAGATTACGTTTAAAGGAAAGCGACAGAATTAAATCCACCGTAAAAATGTTAAATGATTTAGGGGTAAATTCCGAGGAAACGGAGAACGGAATTATAATCAATTCAAGCGGAAAAATCAAAGGCGGAACCGTGGACAGTTTCGGAGACCACAGAATTGTCATGGCTTGTGCAATTATGGGAGCGGGAAGTGAAAATGGAGTAGTAATTAAAAATGCCGAAGCGGTAAGAAAATCTTATCCTGATTTTTTTGAAGATTTTAAAAAACTCGGAGGTGTTATGAATGTCATTTAGTTTTGGTGAAAAAATAAAAGTAACAATATTCGGTCAGTCTCATTCGGAGGCAATAGGTGTTGTCATAGACGGATTACCCGCCGGGATAAAAATAGATGAAGACAGAATAAATTCTTTTCTTGAACGTCGCCGTCCCGGTAAAAATTCATTTTCCACAAAAAGAAATGAAGCGGATAAACCTGAAATTATATCGGGCATTGTTGACGGATACACCTGCGAAGCACCGATTTGTGCGATGATTAAAAATACCGATGTTAAGTCCGGGGATTACGATAAAATTAAAACTTGTCCCCGTCCGTCTCATGCGGACTTTTCGGCATATATGAAAACAAACGGATTTAATGATATTCGAGGCGGAGGAAGTTTTTCCGGAAGAATGACGGCACCCTTGTGTTTTGCAGGGGCAATTTGCATGCAAATTCTTGAAGAAAAAGGGATTTTAATAAAGGCTCATGCGGAAAAAATTGCAGGAGTATGTGATGACCGATTTAATCCTGTTGATGTATGTAAAAATGATTTTAAAAGAATAGCGGAAAATGATTTTCCTGTATTAAATTCCGATGCAGGTAAAAAAATGATGAAAAAAATCGAAGAAGCAAGGCTTCAGAGCAATTCGGTGGGCGGAGTTATTGAATGTGCCGTTCTGGGGCTTCCCGCAGGAGTGGGAAATCCCATGTTTGACGGAATGGAAAATGTTATCAGCCGTGCTGTTTTTGCCGTTCCCGCAGTTAAAGGAATTGAGTTTGGATTAGGCTTTGATTGTGCCGATATGACAGGTGAGGAAAATAATGACGGCTACATTGTCAAAGACGGAAAGGTTGTAACCTCATCAAATAATCACGGCGGTATTCTCGGAGGAATTTCCACCGGAATGCCTGTGATATTCCGTTGTGCCGTGAAGCCCACACCTTCAATAGGAACAGAACAAAATACAGTCAACCTTTTAACGATGAAGAAAGAAAAAATAACGATAGAAGGAAGACATGATCCCTGTATTGTACCGAGGGCGGTTGTATGCGTTGAGGCTGCATGTGCTTTGGCAACGGTTAATCTTTTGTAAGGAGAAATATAAATGGAATTGAAGGAAATAAGAAAAGAAATAGATAAACTTGACGATGAACTTTTGCAGGTTTTTGAAAAAAGAATGAATTTGTCAAAACTTGTTGCACAGACGAAGCAAGAAAAAGGTTTACCTGTTTTTGATTCTTCAAGAGAAAGAGAGATTTTATGTAATATAACCTCAAAGGCAAGCAGGGAAATTTCAAATTACGCAGGTGCTTTATATAATACCGTTTTTTCATTAAGCAGATCTTATCAGAAAAAAATAATAAATCAGGATTCGGAGATAAAAAAGAGAATAGAAGAAGTAACTTCAAAAACACCTGTTATGATGCCGGAGAAAGCAATAGTTGCATGTCAGGGTATGGAGGGTGCTTATTCTCAACACGCCTGTGATAAATTGTTCAGATATCCCTCTGTAATGTATTTCAATACCTTTGAGGATGTTTTTAAAGCAGTTGAAAGCGGACTTTGTAAATACGGAGTTTTACCTCTTGAAAACAGTACAGCAGGCTCGGTCAACAGCGTTTATGACTTAATGAGTAAATATAAGTTTTATATTGTACGAAGTGCAAAGTTATGTATTCAGCACAGTTTACTTGCAAAAAAAGGAACAAAGTTTGAAAATATCAAAGAGATTTTTTCCCACGAACAGGCTATAAATCAATGCTCATTATTTTTGAACAGTCTTGACAGTATTAAAATCACCCCTTGCGAAAATACGGCAAAGGCGGCGAAACTTGTTTCAAAATCCGAAAGAAATGATGTTGCCGCAATAGGAGCAGATGACTGTGCGGAACTGTATGACCTTTCTGTTTTATCCCGTGATATTCAGAACACTCAAAATAATTATACAAGATTTATCTGTATTTCAAAAAATTTGGAAATTTATCCCGGTGCGGACAGGACAAGTATTGTAATGACCATAAGTCATAAGCCCGGTTCTCTTTATAATGTTATTTCAAGATTTGCTTCTCTCGGTCTTAATCTTACAAAACTTGAAAGCCGTCCCATTGAGGGAAGTGATTTTGAGTTCAGATTTTATTTCGATATCGGTGCGTCTGTTTACAGCGATGAACTGAAAAGTCTTATCACGGAACTTGAAAATGATTCGGTTGAATTTGAGTATTTAGGCAGTTATTCTGAAATATAACGGAGGGGTTAATGTGTTCGGACTTTTGGGAAAAACACTTTATCACAGTTTATCGCCTATGATACATGAGTATTTCGGTGATTATGAATACAAGTTATATTGCCGTGAAGAAACGGAACTTGATGATTTTTTCGGTGATGAAAAATTAAAGGGTTTTAATGTTACAATTCCCTATAAGGTCAATGCCTTCGGGTACTGCGATAATCTTTCGGAAACGGCAAAAAAAATCGGCAGTGTGAACACTGTGATAAGAAAATCCGACGGTACGCTGTTCGGTGATAATACAGATTATTTCGGCTTTGAATATATGGCAAAAAAATGCGGTACCGATTTTGAAAATAAAAAAGTTCTTATTCTCGGAAGCGGAGGTGCAAGTCTGACGGTACAAGCCGTTGCAAATGACAATCATGCACGCCAAACGGTTGTTGTATCAAGAAACGGAGAAAATAATTATGATAATATCAGCAATCATTTTGATGCGGACATTATTGTAAATACAACACCTGTGGGAATGTATCCCCATAACGGGGAGCAACTGATAGATTTGTCTTTATTTAAAAATTGTACGGATGTTCTTGATTTGATATATAATCCCGTGAAAACATCTCTCATACTTCAAAGTGAGCAGCTGGGGATACGGAGTATTAACGGACTTTATATGCTGGTGGCTCAGGCTTTACACTCTGCAGAACAGTTTATTGACAGGAAAATACCGGAGAGCAGAATAGATGAAGTTTGCGAAGATATTTTAAAAAGACAAAAAAATATAGTTTTTATCGGGATGCCTTCTTCCGGAAAAACCACGACGGCAAAATATCTTTCCCGAAAGTTAAACAGGGAATTTCTTGATACCGATGAAATGACAGAGAAAAAAACAGGCAGAAAAATCCCTGAAATTTTTTCAAATTCCGGAGAAGAATATTTTAGAAAAATCGAAACGGAATCGGTGAAAGAAGCGGGAAAAGAAATCGGAAAAATCATTGCCACCGGCGGAGGAGCAATACTGAAACCGGAGAACATAAAAGCATTAAAACAAAACGGAACAATAATTTTTCTTGACAGAGAAATTGATAAACTTTCTTCATTGGGAAGACCTCTTTTAAAAACAAAAAAAGATATTGAAAATCTTTATGAAAAAAGATATAATATCTACGTCAATACGGCAGATTTTACAGTTAAAGTTTCGGATAATGTTGAAGAAACGGCGGAAGAGGTGATGAAATGCTTATCCTTGTAATAAACGGACCTAACCTTAATATGTTGGGTATAAGAGAACCCGATGTTTACGGTAAGCAGACATATAAGGATTTGTGTGATTTTATTGATAAAACGGCAAAAGAAAATGATGTTACCGCAGAAATTTTTCAGTCCAATCACGAGGGTGATATTGTCGATAAGATCCAGAAAGCCTACGGCAGGGTTGACGGTATAGTAATCAACCCGGCTGCATACACCCATACAAGCATTGCAATTCTCGATGCACTTAAAGCAGTGGGTATTCCTTCGGTGGAGGTTCATATTTCCGACGTAACGAAACGTGAAGAATTCAGACGGATTTCTTATGCGGGACTTGCCTGCGAAAAATCTTTTATCGGATTCGGTTTTGACGGATATAAAATGGCAATCGAATATTTGACAGATAGGAATGTAAAATGAAAAATAACATAATAAAAACGGATTCGGCAGGATTTATTTATCCTTACTCCGCAACAAAAGATTTTACGGCACAGTTCAGAATAGAATATGATTTTGACGAGAACATAGACGTTGAAATATTGCGTGAAGCAATCGCAATGACACAAAAAAGAATGCCGACTTTCTTTGTTCATCTCATTAAAGACGGTTCACTTTATAAACTTGAAAAAACAGAAGATAATGAAAATATTATTTATCCCGAAGGGACACGTGTGTGTGCTCCTTTTGATTTTTCGAAAATTCCCATAAGAGTTACTGTGAACGGAAACCGTATGGGGGTGGAAATTTTCCATTGTCTTGCAGACGGTCACGGCGGTTTGATGTTTTCAAAAACATTTATTCATAATTACTACTGCTTAAAGGGTGAACATCCTGAAAGAGATGAGGATATTCTTGACTGTTCTCAAAGTCCGAAAGAGGAGGAAACGGAGGATTCTTTTCTCAAAGCGGCAAAATCGGGTAATAAAAGTTTGTCGAGATTTGAAAGTTTTGCATTTCAGTATGCACCAAAAGACGAAAGGACATCGCTTAGCCTTTCCAATTTAAAATTTTCTTCAGATGAAGTATATAAAGTGGCTAAAAAATACGGAACGAGTGTTACATTTTACCTTGCGGCGGTATATGTTTATTCTTTCTTGAAACTTCAGAAAAAGCCGTCAAAACGACCGATAAAAATTTCGGTTCCGGTTGATTTAAGAAAAATGTTTGACTCAAATACCGTAAGAAATTTTTCTTTATACTTCATCGTCAGCATTAAACCGGACGGTAAAAACCGAACTCTTTCGGATATTATCGGTGAGATAAAGGAACAGACAAAATCACAGCTTGAAAAACAGAATTTTGCAAATATGGCATATACAAATGTTAAAGCTGAAACATCAAAATTTGTAGAGAAAATTCCGTTACCTGTTAAACGCTTCATACTCGGGAAAATCGGTTATACATTTTTCGGTGAAAAATTATATTCCTCAACTTTTTCAAATCTGGGAATATACAGTATGCCCGGGGGACTTAAAGAACATATAAAAGATATGAGAATTATGATCGGTGAAACTGTTTCAAATCAAATCAATTTGGGAGCACTTTCGTATAACGGAATTACCAATCTTATGTTTACATATACTGTGAAGAGAAAAGATTTACAGAAAATGTATTGTGAAATTCTTGCCGATGACGGAATAGCGTTTGAAATGTTTGACAGGGATGCAGGACAAAGAGATTACACGAAAGCATAAAAAAAGAGGGCTACCTTTAGTGACGGCCCGATAAGGAAGTATTTTGCGATGTGGATTTTGTACGGCAAAATCCGATGCTCGTTATGAGTGTAGACAAATCAGAGTTTGAGGAGGTGTATTATGGAAATAGAGCTTATTCCGTTAATATCGAATGACAATGATATACCAAGGCTTACAATGATACACAGCATGCCCTCTGTTGCAAAATTCATTTCTATATCAGACAATTATTTCGACTATGTTACAAGTACGAATGGGGTATTTTATTACAAGATATACTGTGACGGTGTATTAACAGGCGGTATTCATTGCGAAATCAATAACGGCACAATGTTTCTCAGCATATGTATTGACGAGAAATATCGTCGTAACGGAATTGCCAAGAAATCGTTAAATCAGCTGTTTCTCAAACAAACGAATGATATAGACTTTATTGAAGTAAGTATTGATGATAGTAATATTGCTTCACTATCGCTGTTTCAAAAACTCGGTTTCCTTCAAATTGGCAAAGAGAACGAATTGATAACAATGCGTAAATCATTGCATTGACAAATCCCGGTTTATACGAATAATGGCTTGAAAAAAACGTACAGTGGCACACATGCTAATTCTAAATGGATTATTCCGGATTAAAACAAGTATCTGTTTAATATTTTGAGTATTGCTCACGGCATAACGGCACATTTTCTTGAATAATCTCTCTTTATAATGTCTATAATTATTGACAATAACATTTTTATGTGATATAATTATGGACGTTATGGAGGTGCGCTATGGGAAAGAAAGCTGTTGTGCTTTTACCGGGCACAGAAAAAATACT
>JAZUKF010000160.1:0-4744 GCA_045643165.1 Acutalibacteraceae bacterium
ACCGCTTGGCCTCCGACTTGGCGGATATTGCTTCCGTAATATATAACCGTCTTGAACGCTCTGTGGACTATCCCATGATTCAATGCGACTCAACAAAAAATTATGTTACAATTTATCTTCGTGATTTGATAGGTTCAAAGAAGGCTGATAAATATCTTGAAAATTATGATACGAGTATCTGCATAGGACTTCCGTCAGGACCTATTTGTAATCCCGGAATGGATGCTATTCTTGCGGCTCTTTATCCCGGCGATACAAATTATCTCTATTTCTGTCATGATAAAAACGGAAATGTTTATTATGCAAAAAATGACCTTGAACATCAAAGAAATGTAAGTAATTTAGGTGGATGATTTGATGGAAAATTTTACGGTACCCGAGGTGTTGGCTCCTGCGGGTGATATGGAAAGATTTATTTCCGCTGTTGATTTCGGTGCTGATGCGGTATATCTCGGCGGGAAAATGTACGGAATGAGAACTTCATCCTCCAATTTTTCCATGGACGAGCTTTCAAGTGCAGTCAAGTACGCTCATGACAGGAATGTTAAGGTTTATCTTACATGCAATACCGTTGCTCATAATGATGAAATTAAAGATTTACCCGATTTCCTTGTAAAAGCAACCGAATGTAATGTGGATGCACTGATTATTTCCGATATCGGAACAATGATGACGGCAAAAAAATATGCTCCCAATATTGATATCCATATTTCTACTCAGGCAGGAATAACCAACTACGTAACAGCCAATGCTTTCTATGAACTTGGGGCAAAGCGTGTTGTTCTGGCAAGAGAACTTTCCATTGAAGAAATCCGGGAGATACGTGAAAAAACTCCCAAGGACCTTGATATAGAATGTTTTGTCCACGGTGCTATGTGCGTATCGTTTTCGGGCAGATGTCTGCTTTCAAATTATCTTGTGGGCAGGGATTCAAACCGTGGCGACTGTGCTCAACCGTGCCGTTGGAAATATCATCTTATGGAGGAAACCCGTCCCGGCGTTTATTTCCCCGTTGAACAGACGGAGGGCGGAACGTATATTATGAATGCCAGGGATATGTGTATGATCGAGCATATTCCGGAACTTGTAAAGGCGGGGATAACCTCTTTTAAGATTGAAGGCAGAGCAAAATCCGCTTATTATACCGCCGTTGTAACAAATGCATATAAATCGGCTGTTAAAGAATTTATTGAAAATCCCGTTGATGACTTTAAGGTTTCCCCCTGGATAGTTGAAGAAATGAGAAAAATGAGTTACCGTGAATACTGCACCGGTTTCTATTTCGGAACCCCTATGCAGAATGCGGAGATTTATTATGAGGGCGGTTACCGCCGTGAGTGGGACGTTGTCGCCGTGGCGGAAAAGACAGAAAACGGCAGACTTTATGCCGTTCAGAGGAACAGATTTTTTGCGGGTGATGAACTTGAAATCCTTCAGCCCGGTGAAAAGCCTTTTAAATTCACGGTAAGAGATTTACAGGATGAGTTTGGCGTAAATACCGAAAGTGCAAATCATGCCATGATGAAATTATCCTTTGAATTTGACGGAGAAATCAAGCCCGGCTCGATAATCCGTAAGCAGAAGGACGAACCGAAAAGAGTTATCATTTAATTATTTAAGGTGATATTATGTGGAATAATAAACTTTGCCTGCGTGTCAGTCCGCGTTTTAATACAGACGAAACGGAACAGATAAGGATGGTAAAAGAAGCGGGATTTGACGGGATTTTCTTCGTTTGGGAAAAAGGCAAAAACCTTGATGAATTGGTTCTCGAAGCAAGAAAAAATAATCTTTTCGTTCAGTCCGTTCACGCTCCCTTCGGCGGTTCTGCAGACATGTGGGGTGATGATGAGGACGAGGGTAAAAAAGCACTTGATGAACTTCTTGAATGTTTGCATTTAACAAAAAGAAATAATGTTCCGATTATGGTTGTACATGCCTTTATCGGATTTGATAAACATAATCCCAACGAAAAAGGTGTTGAAAGATATTCCGTTCTTGTTGATGAGGCGGAAAGACTCGGAGTAAAAATCGCCTTTGAAAACACGGAGGGCGAGGAGTATCTTGCACGGCTCATGGATGCTTTTAAGGGTAGAAAAAATGTAGGCTTTTGCTGGGATACAGGTCATGAGATGTGTTATAACCGCTCAAAGGATATGCTTTCCCTTTACGGCGACAGACTTATTTGCACTCATATTAACGATAACTTGGGAATTAAAGACTATGACGGCGAAATAACATTTGTCGATGATTTACATCTTTTACCCTTTGACGGTATTGCCGACTGGGAAAATATTGCCGAAAGATTGGTACGTGAAAATTATACCGATTCGCTGACGTTTGAGTTAAGTAATATTTCAAAACCGGGCAGACATGAAAATGATGTTTACGGCAAAATGGATTTTACCGATTATCTTGCTCTTGCTTTCTGTCGTGCATGCCGTGTGGCTTCTTTAGTTGAAAAAGCAAGAAAAAAGCAAGAAATAATTTGACAAAATATGCTATATGATATATAATTAGCAGTTGTAAAATATGAAAGGAGAATGGTTATGAACTATTCACATGAAGTCGAAAAAATGTGCATGGTAGCTAAAGGACCTCATCACGGTCCGGCACCGATTCCTGAAGAAGGAAAATGGGTTAAAGCAACTGAAATCAAAGATATTTCAGGTTTTTCTCACGGTATTGGCTGGTGTGCACCTCAGCAGGGTACCTGCAAACTCACTCTTAATGTTAAAAACGGAATTGTCGAAGAGGCACTCGTAGAAACGATCGGTTGCTCCGGAATGACACATTCTGCGGCTATGGCGGCGGAAATCCTTCCCGGAAAAACTCTCCTGGAATGTCTTAATACCGACCTCGTTTGCGACGCAATCAATGTTGCAATGAGAGAAATATTCCTTCAATTTGTATATGGACGTACACAGTCCGCTTTCTCCGAGGACGGATTGCTTATCGGTGCGGGACTTGAGGATTTGGGTAAAGGTCTCCGTTCACAGGTCGGCACTATGTTCTCCACAAAGTACAAGGGCGTTCGTTATATGGAAATGGCTGAGGGCTACGTTACGAAAATGGCTCTTGACAGCGATGACCAGGTTATCGGTTATGAGTTTGTAAAAGTCGGCAAGATGCTTGAAGACATCCGCCACGGCAAAACTCCTGATGAAGCATATAATGCTAACAAGGGAAGTTACGGCCGTTTTGCAGATGCCGCAAAGTATATTGATCCGAGAGAAGAATAATATCATAAGGAGGACATTGAAATGGCTAATGATGTAATGTTTGAAGGCAAAGAGAGAAGAATGGCCAAAATCGAAAAGTGTCTTGCCGAAAATGGTATTGGCAGTTTGGAAGAGGCTCGTGAACTCTGCCTTAGCAAAGGTATAGATGTTGAAGCGATCGTTAAGGGCGTACAGCCGATCGCTTTTGAAAATGCAGTTTGGGCATACACTCTGGGTGTTGCTCTTGCACTTAAAAATAATAAGAAAGCGGCAAGTGAAGCTTCTGCAACGATCGGTGAAGGACTTCAGGCTTTCTGTATTCCCGGTTCTGTAGCAGAGCAGAGAAAGGTTGGTCTCGGCCACGGTAATCTCGGTGCTATGCTTCTTGATAATAACACAAAATGTTTTGCATTCCTTGCAGGACACGAATCTTTTGCGGCTGCGGAAGGTGCGATCGGTATCGCACGTACCGCAAATAAGGTTCGTAAAGAACCCTTGAGAGTAATCCTTAACGGTCTCGGTAAGGATGCCGCAATGATTATTTCAAGAATAAACGGCTTCACTTATGTAAAGACTGATTATGATTTCTATACAGATACTCTTAAAATCGAAGAAACTACACCTTATTCAGACGGAGAAAGAGCACTCGTTCGTTGCTTCGGTGCAAATGACGTTCTTGAAGGTGTTGCCATTATGAAGCATGAGGGTGTTGAAGTTTCTATCACAGGTAACTCAACTAACCCGACACGTTTCCAGCATCTTGTAGCAGGAACTTACAAGAAATGGGCAATGGAAAACGGTGTTAAATATTTCTCCGTTGCATCAGGCGGCGGTACGGGACGTACACTTCATCCCGATAACGTTGCGGCAGGTCCCGCATCTTACGGTCTTACAGACTCTATGGGACGTATGCACGGCGACGCTCAGTTTGCAGGTTCTTCATCAGTTCCGGCTCACGTTGAAATGATGGGACTTATCGGCATGGGCAACAACCCCATGGTAGGTGCAACAGTTGCCTGCGCTGTTGCAGTTGAAGAAGCACTTAATAAATAATCTATATTGATTTTCTGAAAGCACATCTTTGCGGATGTGCTTTTTGATTTTATAAAAAACATAAAACTACCGACTGATCAAGGAAACGTCTCCTTATTTCAGTCGGTAGTTTTTTATGTAAATCTTTAACTGAATGAATTATATTTTAGTTTGCTTTTTTGAATGTAAAGGCTCATATATCAGAAAGCATTTTGGATATTTTTTTCTGTTAAACTGAATACTTTTTCATTTAAGTATATTTTACGTCCCTCCGGGAATAGAAAACCGTCTGAAATATAATATTTCCTTCCCTGTGAATCGGTTTTATTGAAAGTGAACTCACCGTGTATTCCCGGAGCGTAAATCATTTTTTTCGGGATAAATGTTTCTAATTGTTCTTGATATTCTTGATGAGATATTTCGATACCGTCAAAGTTTTCATCAATATCAATCTTATATATTTCTGTAGGTTCATCATATCCGGAATATGG
>JAZUKF010000161.1:0-6678 GCA_045643165.1 Acutalibacteraceae bacterium
GCCCTTGATCCCGAAATGGTGGGTGAAGTTCTTGATGTTATGAAGGAACTTGCCGAGGACGGAATGACTATGGTCATTGTTACCCATGAAATGGGATTTGCAAGAGAGGTTTCAAACAGAGTTTTGTTCCTTGACGACGGATATATTGCCGAGGACGGAACGCCGGAGGAAGTATTCAATGATCCTAAAAGCGAAAGACTTAAAACATTTTTATCAAAGGTTTTATAAGGTGATAAGTATGAATATTAAGGGTAAAGATTTTTTAAAACTGCTTGATTATTCCACGGAAGAAATAGAGGGATTGATAAATCTTGCGGCTGATTTTAAGGAAAAGAAAAAGACGGGTATTCCTCATAAGATATGTGAGGGCAAAAATATTGCTCTGATTTTTGAAAAGACAAGCACAAGAACACGTTGCAGTTTTGAAGTTGCGGCAAGGGATCTGGGAATGGGCAGTACATATCTTGATCCCACCGGTTCTCAGATCGGTAAAAAGGAAAGTATTGCGGATACGGCGAGAGTCCTTTCCGGAATATATGATGCGATAGAATACAGAGGATTCGGTCAGGATATTGTTGAAGAACTTGCGGAATATGCAAGCGTACCTGTTTTGAACGGACTTACAAATGAATTTCATCCCACACAGATACTTGCGGATTTTCTGACGGTAAAAGAAAAATTCGGCAAGCTTAAGGGAATAAATTTTGTTTATATGGGTGATGCAAGATTTAATATGGGAAATTCTCTTATGGTAGGATGTGCAAAAATGGGTATGAACTTTACCGCATGTGCACCGAAGGAGTTTTTCCCGGATAATGAACTTATAGAAAAATGCAAACTGATTGCCGAAAAAACAGGGGCAACATTATCTTTTGAAGAAAATCCCGCAAAAGCGGTAAAAGATGCGGATGTAATTTATACGGATATCTGGGTATCAATGGGAGAGCCTGTTGAAGTTTGGGAGGAAAGAATAAAGGCACTTTCTCCCTATGAGGTTAACGGTGATTTGATGAAAAAGGCATCGGAAAATGCTGTGTTTATGCATTGTTTACCGTCATATCATGATAAGAAAACCGTTATCGGCAAGGAAATGTGCGAGAAATTCGGCAGAGAAAATATGGAGGTTACAAACGAAGTATTTGAAAGCGAACAGTCTGTTGTTTTTGATGAGGCCGAAAACAGAATGCATACAATAAAGGCGGTTATTGCCGCAACGGTGGGCGGAGTTGAAATATAAAATATTGACTTTTATTTTATGTTTTGTTAAAATCAATATGAAAATGTTGCCGGAAACGGAGTGATTTAAAACGGATAATGAAAAAGATATTCTTTTTTCAATTATTATTCCCATTTATAATTGTGAAAAATATATTGAAGAATGTTTGATGTCATGTATTTCTCAGGAAATTTCCGGGGAGTATGAAATTATTTGTGTTGACGATGAATCTCCCGACGGCAGTGTAAGAATAATTGAGGAATTGATGAAAAAATATGACAAAATCCGCTTGATAAAAAACAGTCATGGCGGAGTAAGTCATACGAGAAATACCGGTATTGAAAATGCACGGGGAAAATATATTTGGTTTGTTGATTCCGATGATTATATTGCAGAAAACAGTTTGAAATTTCTTGAGAACGTTATACTGAAAAATGACTGTGATTTAATAAATTTTTCCGGTGAAAGTTTCCCTTTTGAATCCCCCGATGATATAATGCGGTACTTCGGATTTGTTGCAACGCATTTGACAAAGAGAAAAATTATCATGGATAACAATATTCGTTTCAATTCCGAAATATCTTTCGGAGAAGATGAACTCTTTGCTGTGGAAGTAATGGATAAAGCAGAAAAAGTTGAAGATTTTCCGGATAACAGATTATATTTTTACAGGAAAAATGACGGTTCTGTAATGGCTAATTCGGGAAAAAGAATTACCGAAAGAATAAAGTCCGTTATTTTGCAGGCTGATGAAGTAAACAGAAAAATAATATCAGGTGAAATAACGTCCGATTTTTCTTATGAGTTTTTGTTAAAAAGAATGGAGTCAATACTTGATTTTGTTTCTTTTAATTACATCACGTCAAAAGAGGCAAAAAAACTTATAAAGTTTGCAAAGGAAAAGAAAGTATTCAGATGCAGGTATTTAAAAGAACATTTTCCCGATAAAAAAATACCTTCGGAAAAGGATCTTTATATAACTTTATTAAAATCATATTTTCATGAAATAAAAAATTATTTAAAAATTATTAAAAGAAAAATAAAAAAGCACTCGGTTTAATGATACTTGTTCTTAAGGACATTTTTGAGAGATAACCGACACACAATACGGCGAGTATGTGCATACACTTGGTAAAAAGAAAACAGGCTGACAATCAAATCAGCCTGTTTTTTTAATTTTAATCAGTGTTTTAAAGTTATTCTTCATCAGAAAAACAGATTTGGCAGGGTGAATATTTTCCCTCTTTCAGTTCTTCTTCGGTGAGAATACGGATATTCTTTTTATTTCTTATGTAATAGCAATTTTTCTTATGATATTTTTTCCCTGACGAGGTTACATAATATGTTTGATCTTCAACATCATTTTTTGAATTGGAAACAATACTGTATGTTGTAATTCCTCCTGCGACAAAGAGAATAACAATTAAGGAAATTAAAAATGCCTTAAAATGTTTTTTGATAAAGCAAAGCGTTTTTGTCAGCATCCCCGGATTTAAGAGGAAATGAGCAAATTCATTCGCTTCATATTCTTCGCTGACATCGTTGCCTATTACGGGAGATTTTGACATATGACCGAAAACAATATGACCGAGTTCATGTGCAAGAACGATCTTTTTTTCTTTTTCCGATAAATCTTCATTTATGAAAACAAGCCGGTAATCACCTTTGGCGTATGTAAAACCTCTGGAGGACGAGATATGATTTGATAAATCAAGGGAGTTAATGATCGAAGATACATTTTCATTGTTTACAAGGCTGTTGAATTGTATAATTGTGTAACCGAGTTTTTCGGTAACTTTATAAAGAGAGGAGAAGGAAATGCTGGTTAAATTATATTCTCTGCGAAAGGAAATAACTTTCCGGTTAATTTCACTACACGTCATCTTTTTGCCTGCTTTCTCTGATACGTTTTAATGCATGAGCGGTCTTAATATTATTCTCCGGTTTTTTAAACGATATACCGTTAAACGATTTAATAATCGCTTCACCGGGAAGATTTTTGCAACGTGCATATTCAAGCATAATTACTGTTCTTATTGCCTGGTAAGCGGCATCGTCAAGCTCATCCGTTACACTTTTCGGAATACCTGCTATTCCGTCAGAACCACCGAGAAAATCTTTCCCGTTAAAGGTTTCAATAAGTTTTTCGGGGAAAGCACCGATATCACGTATCATTTGATGAGTTGAAGCATTATAATCATAAAAAAGGATAATGGATAAAAAAACAGGCCATGACATTTGACTTGTCCCACGTTCAATAGATGAGTAGGTTTGTCGTGATATTCCCAAAAGATTGGCAATATCAGCCTGGGAAATATTTGCCTTTGCCCTTAATGCGGTCAATTCGGGAGTAAGAGCATTGATGAATTCGGACTGTTGTTTTTTTGTCAACTCCCATTTTTCTTCAAGACTCATATTAAAATACCTCTTTTAAATAAAAAATGTCAAAAAGTTTAACTGTTTGACAATGTTATAGTATCAAATGTAAAGTAGTTTGTCAATAAGTTTAGCAAAATAAATCGAAAAAACATTAAATTATTATCTAATTAAAGTGATTTTTTAAAGTTTATTCTGAAAATGAATAAAAAGGATGACTTCAAAAAAGTTTTTTGAAATCATCCTTGTTTTATAATTAAATTATTTTTTGCTGTTACGAAGGTTTTCAAAAAAATCGCTTAAAAGAGCACTGCATTCTTCTTCCATAATTCCCGAGATTACCTCAGGCTTGTGATTGTAGGGCAGAGAAAAAAGATTTGTAACGCTTGTGCATGAACCGGATTTTAAATCCGTCGCTCCGAACACGACACGCTTTATCCTTGAATTTATTATCGCTCCCGTACACATGGGACAAGGCTCCAGCGTTACAAACAATTCACCCTTCCACAAACGCCATCCGCCGAGATTTTCACAGGCTTCGTTTATGGCTTCTATTTCAGCATGGGCAAGTGCATTTTTTTCTTTTTCACGTCGATTTCTGCCTCTGCCCACAATTTTATCATCCCATACAACTACCGCTCCCACGGGAACTTCACCTTCCGTTGCAGAGATTTTTGCCAGCCGTAAGGCTTCTGTCATATAATAAATATCTCTTTCCATGGCTTATTTAAAAACAGAAAATGCTACCATAAATATTATGGAGATAAGCATTGGTACCGCACCGAAGAAGGATACGAATTTTTCTTTTGTCGTCAGCAGAGAATTTTTCTTGAGATGTATTCTGTCTTTATCAAAAGATAATAAAACAATGCAAACAGCACCCACAATCATGATAATCATGGTCGAAAGGGAGTAGAATGTATTGCCCAGAGTTTCATTTTTTTCCGTAAGGAGATTTATTATTCCGTAAAGCAAATTGTTAAGGGCATGAACGATTACCGCCGACCAAACGGAACCGCTGATAATTGAAATATACCCGAAAATTGTTCCTGCAATAAATGCAAAAATACCTTGAACGATATTCATATGGATTAAACCGAAAACGATGGCGGTTGAAATGATTGCAAAGCCATCCCCGTATTTTCTGAGCGGCTGCATTGTAACGCCTCGCATTGTAAATTCTTCAACAAAACAGGGTATAAATACGATTGCAAGGAAAAAAAGAACGGTATCGTAAATATTGGTGGGGATTTTTTCTTCTGCCGCTGCGGATAAGGTTATTCCGAAATTTGCAAAGAAATTCTGAATAAAAAGAGAGATATAATCCCCCAGATAACAGAGCATAAGTCCCGTAGGAATTGAAAGTAAAAATATCTTTTTGTTGACCGGTTTATCAAAGCCGATATTTCCTAAATGAGTCCTTTTTTCTATCTTTCTTGAAATAATAAAGAAAGGTATAAATAGAAATAAAATCGAATAGAATATTGAAATTATTTGAGAAAAAGCATAGTTTTCAAGATACAGAGTTTGGAGTTTAAATACTCTGAGGACAAGACCTAAAACAAGTTGCATAACGAAATAAATAATGATACAAATACCCACAAGAGTACCGTGGTTTTTTATTTCGCTTTTCAGTTTGTCATTCTGATAAAAATTATTGTTGATGTAGGGAAATCCGTTGTTATACTGTTGATAAGAGTTGTTATAATCAAATGAATTATGCATATTATTTATTCCTTTACTAAACATTATCCGCATCAAAAACACATAAAGGAAGCGGAAACCATGAGGCAACATTCGGCGGCAGTTTTTTGTATGAAGTTTTGTGGCCGAAAAGTGTTGAAACGGCTTCAAGATGTTCAAGATAAACATCCGCATATTTGTCTGTGGCAGAAACGGAAATATTATTATCTTTGATTATTATTTCCAAATTTTCCACGCCGTTGTAACCGTTGATATTTAATACGATTTCACCGTCGCAGAATTCGGAATATACTGCTTTGACTTTAAAGAAAGCACGTAAGGTTTTTTCAAAATTGAAAACAGTATAATTGTTGCAGGGGAAAGAAGAAAATGTTTCGCAAATTCCTTCAAGAAATTCAGATATTTCATAGTCGTAAACAGGGACATAGAAAGTTAATTTTTCTTTTTCTGTATAATTAAACAGAGCAAGAGTGCAGTCAAGAAGATCTTCTTTTGATTTGGTTTTAAATTCTCTGACTGACTGCTCGTCAATTATAGCGTATCCGCATAGTTTGTCATTATTAAAGATACCGCAGGGTTTAGCGTCCCATGAACGTAAAACGTCAAGAAGTTCATCGTCTTTTCTGTCGGCAAAAACAAGACCGTTTTTATAAATCACGTTAATTTCTTTGAGAATTTCCGTATCTGTTTGCGTAATCTCTCTTACAGTATAATTTGTTTTTGTGTCGAATCCGTAAACATGATATATACTTTTTATGTATAATTCAAATTTATATCTGTCGCCGGCAACTTCAAATGAAAAATAGTTGTATCTTTGCCTTTGACCGCCAAGCACTCCGAAATCAATTTTCTTTTCTTTCATATCCGAAAGAGCCAAATTCATGGCATCTTTCATATAACCCTTTGAACGGCTTTCGGGATGAACACCTACATTGCCTATTCCTCCGCAGAGAAGTTTTTCTCCGCATACGTAAAAATCGGAATAGTACAATCCTACGGCAGAACGAATTTTACCATCCTCTTTGACAATAAAATTATTAAGAGCGGGAGTGTATTTTTCTTTATACAGTTTGGGGAGAAGTTTCAGAAAATCCATTCCGTCGTTATCTTCCTTAAATCTGTCCGCAAAAAATATATCGTCAATGAGAGTTATTATCTCCTGTGTTTCTTCAATTTTTCCACGCCTTTTTTCATATTTATTCATATTAAATCATCCTTATATTTTGTATAATAATAAAAGGGGTTGCCGCATTTAGTGCAGACCGAAAAGCAAAATTATTATATTCAAATTTAAAATCAATAAAAAAGATGGTCATAAAAGGTAAAAACATCATTCTATAACCATCTTTATATTATATATTGTATTTTGCTTTTCGGTCTGC
>JAZUKF010000162.1:0-25666 GCA_045643165.1 Acutalibacteraceae bacterium
TATGAAAAAAAGATTGTATTTGAATCTGTCGATTCCGGATTAAAAAGAGAATTCACCGAAATTTTACCGTTATACTATTTCGGTGATCCCCTTGATCCGTATTCTCTCCACAAAGCGGCGTTACTTTCCACCGGAATATTATCTCAAAATGAAAATATATCACTTGCAAATCTTTGCGACAGATTAGGCGGCGGATTAAAACTTTCAACCGGTATGTTGGATATCCCGAAAGGTTCCGGTTTAGGTACAAGCAGTATTCTTCTCACCGCCTGCATAAAAGCGTTAAGCGAATTTACGGGAAGAAGTTTTGATGACGGCAGTATTTTCAGACGTGTTCTCTATGCCGAGCAGGTTATGTTCACCGGAGGCGGCTGGCAAGATCAGGTTGGCGGTATGATCGACGGCATTAAACTTGTAACCTCCGAAAAAGGTGAACGTCAGAATATTTCATACGAAATTCTTACTCCGCCGAAAAGTTTTGTTGATGAACTCACTGAAAGATTTTGCCTTATCTACACGGGTAAAAGGCGGTACGGCAGAACTGTATTGAGAGAAATAATGGGAAAATATCTTGAAAACGACAGCGTTGCCGTTAACACACTTTCCGAAATCCGGAAAGCCGCTTACAGTATGAAAAAAGCAATAAATTCCGGAGATTTCAATAAATTCATACGTCTTATGAACAGACAGCTTGCTTTGACAAAATGTATTGATTCCGGTTATTCTGACGGGTGGATAGAAAAAATATTCTCCTCCTGCGAGGATTTGATTTCCGGCAAAATGATTTGCGGTGCAGGCGGAGGCGGTTTCTTGCAGGTAATTCTCAAAAGAAACGTTACGAAGGAAGATTTAAAAAAACGTCTTGATAAAATCTATGCAGGCACGGATGTTGCCTTAAAAGAATGTGAATTTATTTTTTAAAGCAATTAACCTGAGGGGGAAATTTGTATAATGTTAAAAACAAAACGGAAATATCCTCAATCTGTGCTTATTGACCAAAATAATAATAAATGGTACTCCAACTGTTATGAGATAATAATTTTTTTATTTTTCGCCTTAAAATATTACACAAACTGCCGCAGTGCCGTTGCAGAAGCCCCGGTTATTGCAAGCCACTACGTCTTTTCCTACAAATTAGGCTACGGAACAAGATTTCTTTTAGGAACGATCGTATCATGGTTTACCGATTACTTTACAAACCATATGCTGTTTGTCATTGCAACGGTAACTTATTTTGTTCTTGTTTTTGCCGTTTCCATGTACTTCGGCAGAGCCATACGAAAAGCCGATAAGGAAAACAAAACGGATATAATTATTTTTGCATTACTTTTTGTATCCACACCCTATTCCGTAAATTATTTACTGAAAAATCATTTCGGCAGAATTGATACATACTGGTTTATCCTTACTTTATGTTGTTTGTTTATGCTGAAAAACAAATACTTAAAGTGGAGTATTCCCGCAATCTGCGTAATAATTATGCTTCTTCATAACGGTTTTATGGTAACATATATGCCGGCACTTTGCATACCGCTCCTCTATGAAGTGTATAAATCAAAATGTTCAAAAAGCAGTATCATTCTGTTTACTTCAAGCTGTATTATTCTGATCGGTCTGTTTATTTCCTTTTTCGTTATCAAACCGCATTTTCTCGGTCTGCCTGTTGAGGATCCTGTGGAAAGTGCAAAAATCGTCAAGGAATATCTTGAACAGTTTACCGATATGGAAGTCAGTCAGGAACAGCTTTTCATTGAATATTTTGCCCCCTTTCCCGAATGGATTTTCAAAGGTATGATTCCTCTTGTATTAAGTTTTGCTCCGAAAATGCTTCCCGTACTGATAATCATGACATTACCTGTATTTCTGAGCATAGGTTACGTTTGGAGATATGCCTTTAAATCAAGCGATGATAAATTTTATAAATTCATAATGTTTATCTGTCTGTTTGCTCCGCTTTTATTCTTCGTTGCAGGTACATTCGGTGCAGACTGGGACAGATGGTGGGCGGCAATGGTCAACGTACAGTTCATCATTCTTTTCTATTTTATCTATTCAAAGGATGAACTTATTCTTTCGGGAATTAAAACGGTGGCAAACTTTTTCAGAACACACTACATGATTATGCTTTTCGTTTTCTTCTTCTCCTTCTCCCTCACTTCATCCGAAATTATGAGAATGCTTTTCAAAATGCTTGACGTTAAAATTTATATGGGCTATTGGGGACAGGGAATAGATTACAGACTTAATAAGTAAGAGGTGGATTATGACAACCGTAAACGACTTTTATAATTATCTCGATGAAACAGCCCCCTTTTCCGCACAGGAAAGTTGGGATAACAGCGGTCTGCTTGTGGGAAGCGATGAAAAAGAGGTTCAGCGTGTCGCTTTAACTTTGGATTTGAACAATCAAACTCTTTCACAGGCAATTTCTCTTGAAGCGGATTTGATAATCACTCACCACCCCGTAATATTCAAACCGCAGAAAAATTTTCTCTCCGGCAATATGGCTTACGAACTTGCGAAAAATGACATAAGTCTTATTTCGTCCCATACATGCTTTGACTGTGCATACGGCGGTGTGAACGATATTCTCTGCGACTTTCTCGGATTGAGCCGTGTGGAAACCGTTTCCTCCGATTCGGGAGAAAATATTTTACGTGTCGGTTTCATTGATAAAATGAATTCCGAGAATTTTGCACGGTACGTATCAAAGCAGTTAAACGCCAACGTCCGCTGCGGTTTACTTGACAAAGAAATCGAAACCGTTGCTGTTTGCTCCGGAGCGGGAGCGGATTTTATCGAACAGGTGGGAGAAATGGGCATTGATGCCTTTGTAACGGGAGATGCTTCACATCATGATTTTCTCGATGCGGAACAAGCCGGAGTTTTCCTTGTTGCCGCAGGACATTTTGAAACGGAAAACCCTGCAATGTCCGTACTTGCCGGAAGATTGAGAGCGGAATTTCCGGAAACCGAAATAATTGTCCTTTCCGAAGAAAATCCGATAAAATATATTCAAGGATAAAACAATGGCACTTGACGGAATATTTTTAAGTTTTTTAAAAAATGAAATAGAACAAAACGCAGTCGGTATGCGTGTTGAAAAGGTGCATCAACCCTCTAAGGAGGAGTTGGTGCTTATTCTGCGTGGCAGAGAGGGCGGAAAAAAACTGTTTTTAAGTTCACGTGCAAACAGTCCGAGAATAAATTTCACGCAATATCCTCCGGAAAATCCGAAAACTCCCGCAATGATATGTATGCTTTTAAGAAAAAAACTGACAAACGCAATGATCACAGGCATCAGACAACCCGGCTGCGACAGAGTTTTATTTATTGATTTTGATGCCGCAAATGAAATAGGAGATAAAATCAGGCTTTCTCTCTGCATTGAGATAATGGCTCAATACAGTAATATTATTCTCATTGACGGAGAAAATAAAATTATAGATTCTCTCAAAAGAGTGGATTTTTCCACTTCATCGGTAAGGCAAATTCTTCCCGGAATTGAATATAAACTTCCGCCGCCGCAAAATAAAATTGATATGACTGTTGAGCCTTCGGAAACTATTTGTGAAAAAATATTATCCTTTACATCGAAGGAATTAAGCAATGCAATTCTTTTATCCGTAAAGGGTATCAGTCCCGTTGTAAGCCGTGAAATTTCTTTTCTCACATTGGGGAATGATAAAATCGTTTCCGAAATGACGGAAAATGAAAAATCAAAACTTAAAATTGTTTTAGAAAATTTCAAAGAAAAAATTTCTTCACCTGATGCGGAAGCATTTATTCTGTATGACAGCGACGGAAAACCGGTAGATTTTTCTTTTACGGAAATAAAGCAGTACGGTTCTATGCGAAAATGTGAAAAGGTTGAAAACTTTTCCGCACTTCTTGATATGTTTTATTTTGAAAGAGACAGATTGCTGAGAACGAAACAACGCTCCGACGATTTATATAAAATGTTAAACAGCACCCTCGCAAGAATAAGTAAGAAACTAAACCTCCAACGTGAAGATTTAAAGCGTAGCGGTGAACGTGAAAATTTAAGGATTTACGGAGAACTTATCAGTGCTAACCAGTACCGTCTTGAAAAAGGTGTCTCCTTTTATGAGGTGGAGAATTATTATGACAACAACAATATTCTGAAAATCCCCGTAAATCCGGCATTAAATCCTGCCGCAAATTCTCAGAAATATTATAAGGAATACAGAAAAGCGAAAACGGCACATCAGGTTTTAAGCCAACTTATTGGGCAGGGTGAAGCAGAACTTGAATACATCGAATCGGTCATTGACGAACTGAACAGAAGCGAAAGCGAGGACGAATTAAACGAGATAAGACGTGAACTGACGGAGAACGGATACCTCAAAGATAAAAGCAAAAATCCGAAAAAGAAAATCACAAAAACTCTCCCCTTCCGTGAATACAGAACGGAGGACGGTTTCCGTGTTCTTGTGGGAAGAAACAATGTTCAGAATGACAAACTTTCCCTGAAAACCGCAATGAAAAACGATATGTGGCTTCATACTCAGAAAATCCACGGTTCCCACGTTATCATCTGTTCGGAAAACCGTGAAATCACCGACAAGTCCATTGAAGAAGCCGCAGTAATTGCCGCTTACCACAGTAAAGCACGGAGTTCTTCCCTTGTTCCCGTTGACTATACATTCGTCAAAAATTTAAAAAAACCGATAGGTGCAAAACCCGGCACCGTTATTTATCACGTTTATAACACAATCATCGTAAATCCCGATGAAAGCAAAGTGTTAAAATCTGAAATAAAATAATTTTTACTTCAATGCATAAAAAATGCTCCTTGTGTCAAACTATATGTAACAGAAGGAGATGATAAAATGCTTGACAGAATTTCCCTTATTCTGGTAATCATCGGAGCCTTAAACTGGGGTACAATAGGTTTGTTCCGATTTGATTTAGTGGCTTGGATTTTCGGCGGACAAGATGCGATACTGAGCCGTATCATTTATACCCTGGTTGCCCTTGCAGGTATTTGGTGCATTTCTCTTCTTTTCAGAAGCAGAGAAGACTCCGTGGAAGTTACCGACGGGACAACAAACAACTGATAAGAAAAGCAGATATGAAACCGATTTTTTCGATTATCATATCTGCATTTTTTATTTTTCTTTTTTATTTTTAAAAAGCAGCAGACATATTATCATCATCAACGGAAAAACCGCCGAAATCAACATTCCGCAACGAAGTCCCGCCTGTTCGGCGGTTAAGCCGTACTTTACCGCCGTTTGCAATACAAAATCATTTCTCTGCGAAATATCGGAAATTTTGCCTGAAACCCAGGGACCTACGGAACATCCCACATCTCCGAACAATGCAAGGATGCTGAACATGGCGGCTCCGCCTTTCGGAAATTTTTCCGAAGTAACAGCCAAAGTTCCCGGCCACATTATTGCGATTGCGAAACCGCAAATTCCGCATCCCGCCAATGCTAAATATCCGTTAAGAGAAAAGGCGGTAACAAGGTAACATATAACGCACAGAACGGAGCAGAGTAAAAGCATCTTTTTGGTGTCGATTTTTTTCTCCGTTATTCCGCTTAAAATTCTTCCCCCGAACATAAATACCGCAAACAGACAAGGTCCCAACAAATCACCTGTCATTTTGCTTACATTCAATCCCTTTTCCGCAAACATGGATGACCACTGTGCCATGGAAAGTTCAGACGCACCCGCTCCGACCATAAGTATTACGGAAAGAATAAATGATTTTGAAGAAAGCAACTCTTTAAGAGGAGTTTTTTCTTCTTTTTTAAGAGTATCATGCAACGGTACTTTCAGAAATCTGAATGTGTTATAAATTGGTATTACCGCCCATACGAATGGCAGAATGTACCAATATTCTTCACCGAAAATTTTTATTGCAACCGTTGTTACAAGCACTGCGAGAATTTGTCCCACGCTGTAAAATGAATGGAGAAAAAGCAATGTTCCGCCTTGAAATTCATCTGCAATGGAATCCGCTATGGGACTTAAAACCGTTTCCTGAAAACCTGCACCTATGGCGTAAAACACAGCGGAAATAATAAGTGCGGGATATGTGTGTGTCATAACATTAGGGAGTATTCCCAGCATAATCAATCCCAATGCGGAAAATATCTGAGCGATTACTGCGGATTTCCGAAATCCTATTTTATCAATAAGCTTTATACTCACCACGTCTACCGCAAGTTGAGTGAGAAACAAAACAAGTATTAAATTTGCAAGTTGAGAAATAGTAACACCGAAAAATTTTCTGAAAATGACAAAAAGCAATGAGGGAAAATTATTTACCACCGCCTGAACGATATAGCCGATGTAACATGAATTAAGAGTGCTTTTATATTTTGATTTACCCATTTTAATCCTCCGAAAAGAATAATATATGTATTATAGAATAAAAAAATATTTATTTCAACAAAAATATACAATTTTTAAAAATTTTTCTTGACAATATTTTATTATGGTGTTATTATGAAATTCAAAAAATTTTTCGTATATTTTGGAGATGATACCATGATCGAACAGGAAATCAAGGAACAAATTTGTGATGTCTGCCACAGAATGTGGCAGCTTGGATGGGTTGCCGCCAATGACGGAAATATTTCCGTAAAACTTCCGGATGGTAACTTTCTTTGCACTCCCACGGGAATAAGCAAAAGTTTTATTACACCGGAAAAAATCTGTAAAATTGATGCCGACGGAAATGTTCTTGAAGCAACGGATGGTTACAGACCTTCATCCGAAATCAAAATGCATTTGCGTTGCTATGAAAAAAGAGACGATATAGGTGCGGTTGTACACGCACATCCTCCCACGGCAACAGCCTTCGCCGTAGCACATATCCACATGGATGATTACATTATGCCGGAATCTGTTCTTGCATTAGGTTCCGTGCCTATTACTCCCTACGGAACACCTTCCACGTCTGAAATCCCCGACAGTGTTGAGCCGTTCCTTGAAAATCATGAGGCAGTCCTTCTTGAAAATCACGGTGCTCTCGTTGTAGGTCCCGACCTTTTCACCGCTTACTATCATATGGAAACTCTCGAACTTTGGGCAAAAATCAGTCTTAATGCAAGACTTTTGGGCGGTGTCAAAGAAATTTCCGATGAAAATATTATGCGTCTTTGTAACATGAGAGGCAATTACAACATGACCGGCCGTCATCCGGGATATAAAAAATATAACAAATAAATCAAACTGATTTAAAGACTTCCGTTTGGGAGTCTTTATTTTTTTGTCCTATTATTTGACAAACTTTTCCGCTTTTGAGTTTTATAATAATCTCAAAAGACGGGGAGATGAAACGATGAAACAGATAGTCTACGTTGACGTTTTAATTATTTTAAATTTATTCATCAATCTTTCTCTCCTGCTTATTACCTCGTATTTTCTGAAAATTAAAAAAAATAATCTCCGTCTGTTTCTCGCATCGCTTTTCGGCGGACTTTATTCTCTGATAATCTTTCTTCCGGAAATGAATTTTATCTTAGACTTTTTTTCAAAAACAGCAATATCATTTTTAATCGTGCTTATTGCATTCGGTTACAAAACATTTTCACGTTTCATAAAATGCTCCGTCTGTTTCACGGGATTTACATTTCTGTTTGCGGGAATGACGGTTGCCATGTGGTTTATCTTTAAACCGGGAGGAATGTATTACAGAAATTCCACCGTTTATTTCGACATAAACTTTTTTATTCTTGTCATCAGTACCGCTGTTTGCTACATAATCACACGGCTTTTTGTCAAATTCATAAACAGAAACAAACCTCAGTCTTTTATATATAATTTTTCCGTAACATTGTCCGGAAAAACATTAAGCGGACGTGGAATGATTGACACGGGGAACACTTTAAGCGACGGTTTTTCCGGTTATCCCGTTGTGATAGGGACGGTAAATTTCTTTAAAAAAATACTCCCTGAGGAATATATTTCTCTTTTTGAAAACAAAAACAATTTCAATTTTACATTTGATGAAACACATAAAAATTTTTTCCGTCTTATACCCTGCTCTACTGTTTCGGGTGAAAGCATTTTGCCCTGTTTCCGTCCCGAAAAACTGACTGTTTATAACAGCAAAGAACGAATTGAAACGGACAAAGTTTTTATCGCATTGACCGACAAAAAGAAAAATATAAATGAAGATTTTGATTTACTGTTAAATCCTAATTTATTTTGAAAGGAAAATGATTATGAAAAAAATAAAGAAGATAATCAAATCCGTAATCGACTATCTTGAAATCAAATTGATGGCACAGGAAATACACTACATAAACGGTCCGGAAACTCTTCCTCCGCCACTTGATAAGCGGGAGGAAAAAGAAATTATGGAACGTATCGAAAACGGAGACGAAAGTGCAAGAGAACCTCTGATTGTACATAATCTCAGGCTGGTTGTATATATTGCAAAAAAATTTGAAAATTCCGGTGTGGGTGTTGAGGACCTTATTTCCATAGGTACCATCGGTCTGATAAAAGCGGTGAACACATTTTGTCCCACAAAAAATATTAAACTTGCCACATACGCTTCACGGTGCATTGAAAATGAAATACTGATGTATTTAAGAAAAACCAATTCATCACGCACGGAAGTTTCCATAGATGAACCGCTTAATGTTGATTGGGACGGAAACGAACTGCTTCTTTCCGATGTTTTAGGCAGTGATGAAGATACAGTCAACAGAGGAATTGAACAGGAAGACGAAAAAGACCTTCTGTTAAAACTGATCGACGGTCTCGGCGACAGAGAAAAGAAAATCATGAAAATGCGTTTCGGAATAGGCGACACAAAGGAACATACACAAAAAGAGGTTGCGGAAATTCTGGGTATATCTCAAAGTTATATTTCAAGACTCGAAAAAAGAATTATCGAAAAAATAAAAAAAGAAATGGAAAAAGTATCATAAAAATAAAAAAATTAAAAAAAACAGAAAAATCGTCAAAAAACACCAAAAAATATTAAAAATACCCTTTAAATATTCTGTAAAAAGTGTTATGATATACAATAACACTTTTTACAGAATTTTTTATTGAGGTCATGTATATGAGAAACGGTTTGCCTGTTTTTCTATCAATAATTTCGGTTGTATTCTTAATCGGTATAACTTATATGTATTTTAATCCGACAAACACAGAAAATATTACAATAATCTATAAAACAAAAATTCCTTTAAATGAATCTGAAAAAAAGAAATTGCTGAATTTAAACACGGCAACTTTCGAACAACTTACTTGTTTACCTAAAATCGGTAAAAAATCCGCAAAAGCAATTATTGATTACCGTGAAAAAAATAACGGATTTGACGATGTGTACGAGCTTCTCGAAATTATTGAAATTTCCAGTGAAGCCTTTGATGCCATAATAGATTTGGTTACAGTATAAAATATCGGAGGGAACAAAATGGTTTTTTCAAGTTTAATTTTTCTCTGCATTTTTCTGCCTGTTGTACTTGCATTATATCATTTGTGCAAAAACATTCACCTGAAAAATGCAATACTGCTCATTGCATCGCTTGTTTTTTATGCATGGGGTGAGCCGAAATGGATAGTTGTGATGATAGCCACAACCGTCATTGATTACATTGCGGGACTTTTAATTTCACGTTGCAAAGAAAAAAGCGTAACGTCAAAAATTCTGCTGGCAATTTCCGTAATAATCACATTGGGATTTTTAATTGTATTCAAATATCTGAATTTCTTCACTTTGAATTTAAGTAAGATCCTGCCGTTTGATTTTAAAGCGACAAATCTTACTCTGCCCATAGGCATTTCCTTCTACACTTTCCAGGCGTTAAGTTATGTGGTTGACGTTTACAGAGGCGACGTGAAAGTACAGAAAAATTATTTTAAATTGCTTCTCTACGTTTGTATGTTCCCACAGCTTATAGCCGGTCCCATTGTCAGATATGTTGATATCAGCAATGAGATAAGCAACCGACATGTTACCGTACATGATTTTTCGGATGGTGTAACAAGATTTTCCGTAGGTCTTGCAAAGAAAGCGGTTCTTGCTAATCTTACCGGTGCATTGGCAACGGAATTTTTGTCCTCATCCGCATTGCCGAACATAACGGTTTTAGGCTCGTGGATAGGAATTATCGCATATACATTCCAGATTTATTTTGATTTTTCCGGATATTCCGATATGGCAATCGGCATGGGAAAAATGTTGGGCTTCAACTTTAACGAAAACTTCAATTATCCCTACACCGCCGTTTCGGTTACCGATTTCTGGAGAAGATGGCACATCAGCCTCAGTTCTTTTTTCAGAGATTACGTATATATTCCATTAGGCGGAAACAGGAAGTATCATCTGAGAAATATGTTTATTGTATGGGTACTTACGGGCTTCTGGCACGGTGCAAGCTGGAACTTTGTTCTTTGGGGATTTTATTATTTCCTCGTCCTTGCATTTGAAAAATTTGTTATCGGCAAATTCCTTCAAAAATTACCTAAATTCATCGGTAGAATTTACTCACTTTTCTTCGTAATAATCGGATGGGTATTCTTCTATTTTGAAGATATGAAATCAATCGGAATTATGCTTAAATCCATGTTCGGTTTTGCACCGTCGGCAAGCAGCGGAACGGATGTTACCTTGCTTACGAATAATATGTTCCTTTTGATTATTTCTTTCGTAGCGGTTATCCCCGTTGCAAAACTCGCAAAATCCGCAAGGACTAAACTCGTGAAATCCGCAAACGGAATAATTTTCAACGGAGTTATTACATTCCTTTTCCAGGCATTTCTCATCATTACAAGCATTGCCTGTCTTGTGGGTTCCACCTACAATCCCTTCCTTTATTTCAGATTTTAATCTCATCGGAAAGAGTGAACATTCATGAAAAACGAGAATTTTTTTGTTAATACGGAAAACGAAACAAATGAACGTGAAAAGCATATTTACAAACGTATTTTCGCAATTATTTCGTCATTCCTTTTTGTAATATTTTTTCTGCTTTTCGGCATAATCAGTTTTCTTGACAAGGATGCGGTCGTTTCCGAAAAAGAGAACAGAAAACTTGCCGAGAAACCGAAATTTACATTTTCCGCATTGTTTGACGGAACATATATAACCGACTTTGAAAACTATTATTCCGACACGTTTCCTTTGCGTGATTCGTTCATCAATTTAAATAAGAAAATAACCGGTGTGCTTACGCAGTTCGGCGGAAAAGATGACAATGTAATTATCAGCATCAACAAAGATGACGGCGGAAACGGTGAAGGCGTTGAACTTTCCACAAAAGAAAATAAAACGGAAAATAAAACCGAAAGCAAAACCGAGAACAAAACCGAAAAGAAAACAAGAACCGTAAAGGAGACGGAAGGCTCTGTAAAAGGTGCTCTGCTTATTTCCGGTAAACGTGCCATGGAGATTTTCACTTTTGTAAAATCCACCTCGGAATCCTATGCCAAACTTGTGAATAAAGTCGCAGATTCCATGCCCGAAAACGTAAATGTTTATTCTCTTCTTGCACCCACATCCGTTGAGTTTTACGGCGGAAGAACGTACTGCACCGGTGTACACTCACAAAAGACTGCCATAGACACCGCATATAAGGCCATGAATAAAAGAGTAAAAACCGTTGATGCCTATTCCTTCCTTGAAGAAGCGGAAGATGAATACATTTATTTCCGTACCGACCACCATTGGACGGCAAGAGGTGCATACTGCGGTTATAAGGCATTCTGCGAGGCTTCCGGAAATACTCCCGTTGATATCAATGTCCTTGAAACAGGTAAGATTGACGGCTTTGTGGGAAGTCTTTATAAGACAAGTAACGCAAATGTTTTAAAAGATAATCCCGATTATGTGGAATATTTCAAAACGAGAGTTGACGTTGACGGAAAAGTATATCAAAGCAGTGAGATGAAGGACGGAATAAAATTCTTTATCGTTGCAAGATCGGTAAATTCTTCAAACAAATATCTTGCATTTATTGCAGGAGATCAACCTCTTGAAAAAATCGTTACGAGCAACAAGAACGGTAAGAAAATTCTTGTTACAAAAGAATCTTACGGAAACGCATTGGTTCCCTTCCTTTGCGACAACTATGAAGAGGTTTATGTTGTTGACCCGAGAAATATAAACTTCAATCTCCCCAAATTTATGAAAGATAATTCGATAGAAAATATTCTTATGATAAATTACACTTTTGCCATGTCAAATAAAAGATTTTGTGATGCTCTCGGCGAAATGATAAAATGAGGTAATTTCATGCAATATGTAATAATGGACCTGGAATGGAATAACACCTACGGCAAAAAAATCAAAAATTATTTTAATGAAATAATCGAAATCGGTGCGGTTAAACTTGACGGTAAGCTTGAAATCATCGAAACATTTTCCACGTTGATTAAGGCTCAGGTTACTAAAAAATTACGCACAAACACGAAGGAGATTACCCACATTACAAATAATGATATCCGTAACGGAATTCCCTTTTCAAAAGCCATGTCAACATTCAAAAAGTGGCTGGGTGAAGATGATACGGTGATTATCACATGGGGCGACGGAGATATCCGTGTGCTTATTGATAATTTCAAATATTTCGGAATGGGAAACACCATACCGTTTATAAAGTATTATATGGATCTGCAAAGATATTTCCAAAGAATAAAAGGAACATCGAAATCACAGCAAATCGGATTGAAATCCGCTGCGGATATGTTGGAAATAAAGGATTCCGGTGCATTACACAGAGCACTTGATGACAGCATTTTAAGTGCAAAATGCTTTAAAAAGATTATTGAAGATGAAATTATAAATGAATACATACTTGTCTGTGATGATGATTTTTATTCAAGACTGAGTTTTAAAAATAAAATCATCAGTTCAATAAAAAATCCTCTGATTGACAAAAGTTATCTGTCATATAAATGTGAAATATGCGGAACACCGGCAAAGCAAAAAACTCCATGGAAATTCAGTAACCAGTTTTTCCGTTCGGAGTACTACTGTGCCAACTGCGACAGGCTTGTTCGTGTTAACGTAAAATTCAAAAAATATTACGACCGCACAGAGGTTTGCAGAATAGTTAAGGAAATCCCCGCAGAGGACAAACTGCCGAATTAAGATATCAGAAAAAACATTCTTATTATGTGAGGGTAAAAAATGGCATCAAAATCAAGAGATGAATATTTAGCAAAAAATACTGCGATTTTTGCCTTTGGTAATATATGCGACAAAGCCATACATTTCTTTTTGGTTCCGTTATGTACATCTGCTCTTTCCACCGAAGAATACGGAACGGTTGACCTTATGATTTCCGTTTTGGCAATAATAAATGCTTTTACCATGATAAGCATTGACACTGCCGTACGGCGTTTTCTGTTGGATAAAGATGCAAATGTCGGAAAAATCAAAGCAGTATTATATTTCTGGAATTTTGCCGGAATTATTATAAGCACCGCAATTTATTTTATCATGAAAGCCATTCCGGTTTTCTCTCAATATGCGTTATTGATGAGTTTTTACACTTTTTCGGTATGTTTATTTAATTCATGGTCTGAGTACCTTAAAGGCAGAGGATATCTCCTTCGTGATTCAATATGCTGTGTCTCAATTACTTTTATAATAGCCATGTTGAGTATCGTAACTCTCAAATATATGAAAATGGGCATAAAAGGATATTTTTTGCCCTACATAATCTGTTATTTTATCGGAGCGACGTTTGCTTTTATTTTAGGTAAGCAGTATAAACACTTGAACAAAATCAGTTTTGATAAAAATTTGTTCAAAAAAATGACTTCATTCTCCTTTGCGATTATTCCCAATTCGATTATGTGGTGGGTAATGAATTCATTTGACAAAATCATGGTAACATCAATGATTTCCGCTTCGGCAAACGGTATTTATTCCGTATCATACAAGTTGCCGTCACTTATGTCTGTATTTAATTCCGTTATTATGAAAGCATGGCAGTTTTCCGCCGTCAAAGAATCCGAGAGTTCGGACCGTGAAGAATATAACAATAAAATGTTTAAGTTCTATTTTTCTTCATTGGCATTGATTTTTTCGGGACTTTTGTTCATATTAAAACCTTTTACAAGACTTTATGTCCCGGCAGAATATTATACGGCATGGAAGTACAGTCCTTTTTTGATAATGGGTTTGATGTATTATACTCTCGGTGAGTTTATCGGAACCATCTATTATGTGGAAAAGGATATGAAAAGCAATCTTTTCTCATCTGTTATAGGTGCGGTTGTTAATGTGGGACTTAATTTCTGCCTTATACCGACTGTCGGCATAAACGGTGCCGCAATAGCAACTTGTGTAAGTTATATAGTTTTATTTGTTTACAGAGTGATAAATACAAAAAAATATCTTGTTATTCACACCGTTACCCCTTATACGGTAATATTGACGGTTATAGAAATACTGATGCTTGTATTCGTTTATATTGAAAGTTTTTGGAGTTATATTTTAATGGCAATCTGTTGCATTGCAGTTTTATTTATTACAAAAGATACATTCCTTCCTATTATAAAAAGAAGCATAAAAATCAAAAAACAAGAAGGTTAAATTAAAAGGAGCTTGTTTATGTCGAGAATACTTATAGCGGGAGGAGCCGGGTTTTTAGGCTCTAATTTGTGTAAAAAACTTGTAAAAAATACCGATAATCAGATTATTTGTTTGGATAATCTGTACACAGGCAAAATGGAAAATATTAAAGACCTGTTAGATTTACCGAATTTCAAATTCGTTAAACATGACATCCAACAACCGTATTATACAGATGTGGATTTCATTTACAATGCGGCTTGTCCCGCAAGTCCTCCCGCCTATGCAAAAACACCTGTACAAACAGTCAGAACCTGTATTCTGGGTTGTATAAATCTTCTTGATTTAGCCACCGAAAATGATGCAAAAATAATGCAATTTTCCACAAGTGAGGTTTACGGCAACCCCGCTGTCCATCCTCAGGTTGAGGAATATTGGGGAAATGTTAACCCCATAGGATTAAGAAGTTGTTATGACGAAGGTAAACGCTGTGCGGAAACACTTTTCTTTGACTACCACCGTCAGTTCGGAACAAAAATCAAGGTTATCAGAATTTTCAATACATACGGTCCTAATATGGATGTTAATGACGGACGTGTTGTCAGCAATTTCATTATGCAGGCACTCAGAGGAGAAGATATTACCATTTACGGAGACGGAACTCAAACGAGAAGTTTTCAATACGTTGATGACCTGCTTGAAGGCATAGACAGAATGATGAATTTCTCAAGGGATGATTTTTCGGGACCGGTTAATCTCGGTAACCCCAATGAATTCACCATGCTGGAATTGGCAGAAAAAATATTGAAAAAAATCGGCGGAAAAAGCAAAATTAAATTTATGCCCCTGCCATCTGACGATCCGGTAAGAAGACAACCCGATATAAGTCTGGCAAAAAAAGAACTGAATAATTGGGAACCTGTTATCCAACTTGACGAAGGTCTTGATAAAAGCATAGCATATTTTAAAACAAAATTATAAAAAGAGGTAATGCTATGAAAAAGTCAATGAATGTTTTATTCATCTGGTCGGAGAATGATCTCGACTATGAATGTGATTGCGTTTTTCACGGGTTGAATTCAATCAACGGTGTAAATGTGGATACAATAAATGATTATTGGTTCATGTATGAAGGCTGTAAAGAAGAGGACTTAAATCAGTTATACGGCAAAGGATTTACTATTACAAATCATATTGATATTCATAAAAAGAATGTAATATCAATTTCCGAAGCAAAAGAAAAAATAAAAAACCGCTTTTATGATTGCATCATTTTCGGCTCGATAATGAGATATAAGAAACTTTTGCATACAACATTAAAACATTATCCCGCAAATAAAATCATTTTTATTGACGGTGATGATGAAACATATTGCCGTGATTTACCCTCTCCGATACATATCAGAACTTTTCTGAGATATTTGAGAAACAGATTTACATTCAGAATATTCAGAAACAAAGGTTTATATTTCAAAAGGGAACTTGCCGATAAATACAGTAAAGAATACAAACCGATTTCTTTTGCCGTTCCCGAAGAACTGATACTTAAAACCGTTCCGCAAAAGCAAAAAACAATGGCTCATATCGTTCCCGGAAAAATCAGCACATATATTTATAATGATCAACAATCATACTATGAAGATTATGCCTTGTCAAAATTCGGTATAACAGTAAAAAAAGCCGGATGGGATTGTTTGCGTCATTATGAAATTCTTGCAAATGCCTGCATTCCGTATTTTTATGACATTTCAAAATGTCCTGAAAAAACTATGGCAAATTTCCCGAAGGATCTTATCATCCGGTGCATGGAAGAAAAAGATGCGGGAATGACGGACGAAAGATATTATGAGTTATCGGAAAAGTTATTGGAATATACAAAAGAAAATCTGACAACAAAAAAGTTAGCTGAATATGTTCTCAGCTTTATAGAATAAAACATAATTACGAAGAAAAGGAGCACGGTTAATCAACTTTTGATTTAACCCGAAATAAAAAATGAAAATATTTATCAGCGGTATTGCAGGATTTCTCGGAAGTCATTTAGCTGATGCCATGTTAGAAAAAGGTCATGAAGTAATCGGATGCGATAATCTTATCGGAGGATACAGAGATAATGTTCCTTCCGAAGCCGTCTTTTACGAAAAAGACTGTAATGATTTTAATTCAATGAAATCATTGCTTGAAGGAGTGGATATAGTCTATCATACTGCTTGCACTGCGTATGAGGGATTATCTGTTTTCTCTCCGAAATTGGTTGCGGAAAACACTTATCTTAATACGGTTTCACTTGCAAGTGCCGCCGCATCAAATAAGGTAAAAAGATTTATCACCTGTTCATCTATGGCAAGATACGGTAAACAGGATATCATACCTTTTACCGAAGATATGGAGTGTAAACCGCAGGACCCATACGGAATATCAAAATATGCTGCTGAATCGGCACTGAAAAATATTTGTGATGTTCATGGTATGGAACTTGTTATTGCAGTTCCGCACAACATTATCGGTCCTCGTCAAAAGTATGATGATCCGTTCAGAAATGTTGCCTCAATAATGATAAATATGATGCTTCAGGGACGTCAGCCGATTATCTATGGAGACGGTATGCAAAAAAGATGCTTTTCATTTGTTCAGGATGATATTGATTGCCTTGTAAAATTAGCATTTCAGGATAATGTTGTAGGTGAAATCATCAATATAGGACCTGATGAAGAATTTGTAACTATAAACGAACTTGCCGAAACGATTGCAGATTTAATCGGTTTTGAATTATCTCCCGTATATCTTAAAGACCGTCCCCAGGAAGTAAAACTTGCAACCTGCTCTGCGGACAAGGCAAGAAAACTTTTAGGCTATAAGACAAAATACACATTAAAAGAAGGCTTATCGGAAATGATTGATTACATAAAAGAAAGAGGCGTAAAGCCCTTTGTGTATCATCTGCCTTTGGAAATAATAAATGAAAAAACTCCCGATTCATGGACCAAAAAAATGTTTTAAAATATTTAAAAACAGGCTGAATATTCTTTATTTTACTTATAAAAAGAAAAAGAGGCATAAATGAAAGTATCAGTTATTATTTTAAACACAAATGATTATCCAATGACCGAAAATTTGATAAATATGATTAAAGATTATAAGTGCTTAAATCATATTGTCATCGTTGATAATAATTCAAAAGGAAATGATTTTGAACTCTTTAATGCATTTTCATCTGATAAAATCGTAGTATTAAAATCGCCCGAAAACAAAGGATATTCCTTTGGTAATAACATCGGAATAAATTGGTCGGTAAACAACACCGATGATGACATTATAGCCATTGCAAATTCCGACGTGGAGTTTGATGAAAACTTTGTCGAAACCGTATTACAACATTTTGAAGAAAAAGAAGATTATGCGATTTTTACAGGTATTCAAAAAGACGTTTACGGAAATTTGGCTTTTCATCCGTTTTGGGCAAATTATACGCTTCGTCAATATTTTTCACAAAAGATAAGCGATTTACTTGTAACGGGTTTTTTTAGTATAAATTCTTCCGACCTGTCCTATGCGAAAAAAATGCTCAAATCAGGGAAAGAAATAATAGATGCAGGTGCTGTTGAAGGCAGTCTGTTTTTTATCAGAAAAAAAGATTTTGAAAAAATAGGCTTCTTTGATGACAATATATTTTTGTATAATGAAGAAAATATAATCGCAAAAAAGTTAGCACAAATTAAAAGAAAAACAGGAGTAATAAGAAAAATCAGTTATATCCATTACGGCGGACATACAACAAATGCAATAAGCAATAAGACATTGCTGGATTATAATTTTAATTCATCTGTATATTTCTTTAATAATTATATGTCGGATAATGTCTTTTTACAAAAATCAAATATTATTATTTGTAAGTTAATAAAAGAGAAAAAAATTTTTACATCAAAAATTAAAAAAATATTGAAATAATAACGGAGTACATTTTATGAAATTTTTTTATTTGGTTTTAGGTAAGATAATAGAATATATTTCGCTCTTATTTAATATGACAGTCAAAAAAAAGACTTCAAAGATAAGAAAAATCGGAAACATTCACCTGATTTACAGAATAAGTGATGCGGGATATAAAAAGGAAAAGCCGGATTATATCAACAATAAAAACTGTCTGATAAACGCATTGACACGTTTTAGTCCGGATGAAATCGACTGGACAATTATCTGTGATAACTGTTCGGAAAATACTATGGATATGATTTATGAAGTTGCCCGAACTTTTCGTTTACGGGATGAGCAGATAAAAAAGGTTTCCGAGGGTAACGGAGCCGCAACATTCAGAATTGCATTTAATATTGCTCTTAATTATGACCGTGATGATATTGTTTATTTCCTGGAAAACGATTATTTACACCGTTCCGGTTCCGTAGAAGCATTGAAACGTGCCTTTACAAAATTTCCGGATGCTGATTTTGTTGCTTTATATGATCATGCCGACAAGTACCAAAGCGATTATTTTTGGAGTATAATTAATTTAAAATCCAAGATTTGCTTTGACGGTGAAACTCATTGGCGTAGTGCCAACAGCACAACAATGACTTTCGCCGCAAGAATTTCAACATTAAAAAAGTATAAAAGAGTATTTTTAAGACATACAAAAACAGCACCGCCACGTGATTACTTAATATTTCTCAATATGACAAACGCAAGACTTTTCACCCCGATACCTTCATTCTCAACCCACGGTGAAACAAAATATTTAGCCCCGGTAATTGATTGGCAGGAAGAAAACCGCTTGACTTTAAATGAGTATGAACAAAAAATCTGATTTAAAAGAAAGATGAAGTATGAATATTTTATTACTTTCCGGAGGTTCAGGTAAACGCTTATGGCCTCTTTCAAATGAAATTCGTTCAAAACAGTTTATACGCTTTTTCAAAAATGACAAAGGTGAATATGAATCTATGGCAGAAAGAATTTACCGTCAAATCAAGACGGTTGATTCGGATGCCTCAATCACTGTCGCAACATCATCATCGCAGATATCCGAAATCCGCAATCAGTTAGGAAATTCTGTCGATATTTCCGTTGAGCCTTACCGCAGAGATACATTCCCCGCAATCTCACTTGCGGCGGCGCATCTTCACCACGTTTGCGGCATTTCCGAAGATGAAGCCGTTGTTGTATGCCCTGTGGACCCCTATGTTGACAATACATATTTTGAATTTCTCCGTAAACTTTGGGAAGAGGCTCAAAATGGTAAAAGCAACCTTACGTTGATGGGTATTAAGCCTTCATATCCCTGTGAAAAATACGGATATATTATCCCCGAAACTAAGGAAGAAACAAGCACAGTTTCCTGCTTTAAAGAAAAGCCGGATAAAAAAACAGCGGAAGAATATATTTCTCAGGGTGCCTTATGGAATGCAGGTGTATTTGCCTGCAAAATCGGATATATTCTGAAAAAAGCCCATGAGTTGATTGATTTTACCGATTATCATGATTTATTTTCAAAGTATGAAACTCTCGAAAAAATAAGTTTTGATTATGCGGTTGTTGAAAAAGAAAAAAGTATTCGTGTATTTTGCTACCACGGACAATGGAAAGATGTGGGTACATGGAATACATTAACCGAAACATTAAATCAAAACTCTATCGGTAATGTAATAATGAATGACCGGTGCAAAAACGTAAATGTCATAAATGAACTTAATGTTCCGGTACTTGCCATGGGATTACGGGATGTGGTCATTTCGGCAGGTGCGGACGGTATTTTAATATCCGATAAAAATCAATCATCCGACATAAAGCCTTATGTTGACAAAATCGACCTGCCTGTGATGTATGCCGAAAAATCCTGGGGCAGTTATCAGATACTCAACATTGAAAAAGACAGCCGTACCGTCAAGGTTACACTTAATCCCGGGTGCAAAATGAATTATCACAGCCATGAAAAACGTGACGAAACATGGATCGTCATTGAAGGTAAAGGACAAACCGTCATTGACGGCACAGAACAAAAAATCAAGCCGGGTGATGTTATTACAATGAAAGCCGGATGTAAACATACTGTACTTGCCGACACGAAACTGAAAATGATTGAAATTCAACTCGGTAAATCTATAAATGTCAATGATAAGCAAATCTTTGAACTGCATCACGAAAAGGAGTAATAAAATGAAGATTTTATTTTTAACGAATTTATTACCTTATCCTTTGGATAACGGCGGAAAAATCAAAACATATACAACATTGAAATCATTAAAAAGTGCGGGTAATGAAATTGATTTGATTTGTTTCACCGAGGATGATGTTCCCGATGTAAAAAACGGAGAGGAATTAAAACAGATTTGTTCGTCCGTTACGCAAATTCCGTGGAAAATAACAACTTCAACCAACAAAGCATATATGATTAAAATTGCGGCAAAAAGTTTATTTTCAAAGTATTCATTCGGATTGCTTAAATATATATCACCGCCGTTGATTGACCATATTAACAAAATAAAAAGTGAGAAAAAATATGACTGCATTTATTTTGACCATTTGCAGATGTGCGTATATTACGATATCGTAAAAAGCATCTGGGCTGATGCCGAATTTATATTGGATGAACATAACTGCGAATATGTCATCATGCAAAGGCATGCGTTAAATTCCGAAAATATTCTGAAAAAATTATTCTTACAGTTAGAAACAAAAAAATTAAAGAATTGGGAAAAAGAGTGGTTGACGAGATTTGACAAAATATTTGTATTATCAAACGAAGATGACCGTATGCTCAAATCCGTTACATCTTCCGACATAAAAACCGTGATAGTACCGATTGGTATAAATTACCCCGAAAAAACTTTGCAGATAAAAGATGACGATCTGGATACCGTTAATATTTTATTTGTGGGCACTTTAACATGGGCACCGAATAATAACGGTATCGTTTGGTTTGTTAAAGATGTTATTCCTCAATTAAAAGAAAAAGGATTTAAAATCAAGCTGACGATTGTGGGAAAAAATCCCGGTAATGAACTTGTTGATTTGGCAAAAGACCTTGATGAAGTTGAAATTACCGGCTATGTTGAATCCGTCTTTCCCTATTATGAAAAATGCGATTGTATGATTGTTCCGCTCTTTGTCGGAAGCGGACAAAGGGTTAAGATTATAGAAGGATTTTCACTGGGAATGCCCATTATTTCAACTTCAATAGGTGCAGAAGGGCTTAAATATATTGATGGTGAAAACATACTGATCGCCGATAATGACGAGGAATTTATCGAAAAAATTTCGTTGATGAAAAACGGTGCTTTACGCAAAAAACTGTCAGATAATGCAAAAGCCGTATTTAATGATAATTACTCAATAGATTCCGTAAAGAAACTGATTTGCGATACCGTAAATAATTCATAATATAGGTATTTTATGTATATCCTCCGAGAAAAAGATACAAACTAATTGTATAAATCTCGGAGGTATTATTATGGAATCAATTTGGAAACAAAGTATCTCACCTGTCAGATTCGACAGTCAGTTCGGAAATAAAAACACCGATGTGCTTATCATCGGCGGCGGTATTGCGGGAATTTTATGTGCATACAAATTAAAAAATGCCGGTGTGGATTGTATTTTAACGGAAGCAAACCGGATTTTTTCCGGCATTACGGAAAATACAACGGCTAAAATCACAATCGGTCAAGGCCTGATATATGACAAGATTATCGACAGGTACGGTGAGGATAAAGCAAAACTTTATCTGGAAGCACAAATCCATGCCTGTGAGGAATACGCAGATCTTTGTAAAAACATCGACTGCGATTATGAGAAAAAAGATTCCTATGTCTACTCCGTCGAAAATAAAGATATTATAAAAAATGAGATAGCCGCTTTGAATTTGCTCGGTGTGAAATCGGAATTTTCCTACGCCGAAGAACTGCCCGTTCAGGTGGCAGGTGCCGTATGTGTTAAAAACCAAGCACAATTTCACCCTTTGAAATTCCTGTATGAAATTGCAAAGGATTTACCTGTGTACGAAAATACAAAAGTAATCGAATTATCTCCGGATACAGCTGTTACGAACCACGGTAGAATTACATTCAAAAAACTTATTATTGCAACTCATTTTCCCGTTCTCAATAAGCACGGCGGTTATTTCCTGAAATTATATCAGCATCGTTCCTATGTTCTCGCAGTGAAAAATGCACAGAAAATAAACGGAATGTATGTGGATGAATCCGACACGGGACTTTCCTTTCGGAGTTACGGAGATATTTTACTTCTCGGCGGCGGAGGTCATCGTACAGGTAAACAGGGCGGTTGTTGGCAGGAACTTGAAAGTTTTGCCGAAAAACATTATAAAAATTATGAAATCGTCGGGAAATGGGCAACACAGGATTGTATGACACTTGACGGCATACCTTATATCGGTCGTTACGCAAAATCAACGGATAATGTCTATGTTGCAACAGGATTTAATAAATGGGGTATGACAAACTCCATGGTGGCTGCCAACTTGCTTTGTCGTCTCATCTGCGATAAAACAAGTCCGTACACCGAAGTGTTTTCCCCCTCACGAAGCATACTGCATCCTCAACTCGCCGTTAATTGCTTTGAGTCTGTCGCAGGACTTCTGACTCCCACCGTACCACGGTGTCCCCATCTCGGATGTGCTTTGAAATACAATTCCGCCGAGCATACATGGGACTGCTCCTGCCACGGCTCCCGCTTCACCGAACAGGGTGAGGTGATAAACAATCCCGCCACAGATGACCATAAATCACTACGTAGAGGAATGTAAGATTGTATTTACAGTCAAATTTAATCAAAAACAAACAAAAAAACTCCCGAAGCCTTTTATTAAGGTTTCGGGTTTTTTGGCGGAGAGCAAGGGATTCGAACCCTCGAACAAGCTTTAACCTGTTACACGATTTCCAATCGTGCTCCTTCGACCAGCTCGGACAACTCTCCAAATATTTTATTCATTTGTAAAACGCTTGATAATTATAACTTATCATGAAGAAAAAATCAAGTGTTTTTTTAAAAAATATATGAAAATTCCAAAAAATTATCCCTCACCTTTTCAGGCAAGGGATTTTTTTAATACAAGCCGTCGCATGAATTTCCGTATATGTCAATTTTACCGTTATCGGTATAATCAAGCACAATTCCCTTTTCCTCACCCTGAACAAACAGTGCGGCTTTCCCTAAAACTGCTGTTGTAAAGCGGACATCGGGATACATCTTTCCTCTTTTACGGTTACACACAATCGCAATAGATGGTTTTATTCTTGTCATCGTCGTCGGAAACGTGGACATTGCATATCCGTGATGACCTAACTGATAAACGTCGCATTGACCGACTTTATCACGGAAAAGCCACTCATTTCCTGCTGTAAGCGGTGTCATATAATTGCTGTCCCCCACAATGAGCAGACTTTTGCCCGTTGCGGTTTTAACGATTTTCGTAACGATGGACTGACAGTTTTCATCCATATTTTTCTTATTGAGAATTTCCGTGCTGAAAAACTGAAGTGTATAATCCTGCCACTGCCATTTTTCAGTAGGCAAATCCGTAATAAGTTCAACATTATTTCTTTCGCATCCGTTGAGCAAATCGTCATAAATCTCCTGATTATCCCAACCCGCTTCAAACTTCGCCATTTTTTCTTCAAACTTATATTCCTTTGTGTAACACTTTTCAACCGTAACATCCGGATCATCCATAAGTTCATCAAATGAAGCGATATGATCCGAATGTTTGTGAGTTGCAACAACAAAATCAAGATGAACCTTACCTTCAACATCAGCGGCATACTTTTTCAAATAACGGATTACCCTATCCTCAAAGCCGTAGGGAACTTCCTCCTTAGGCGGATGATTGTCGGTATCCTCACCGCAATCAAACATGGCATAATGTCCGTTACTCTCCAAAAGAATTGCATTTCCCGAACCCACATCAATAAAATGAACCCGGTCAAGAGTTTTCGTTGTATCAACAACGGGATTTTGTTTAACCGTATATCCCTGTCGGTTTTTCTTTTCCATACAAAGCGTTGTTATCCACAAAGCACCGAGCAAAACCGCAAGTGCCGATATAACGCATAAAATAACAAGAAGAACCTTACAGGATTTTTTCATCTGCTTTTTCTGTTCGGTTACCGTTTCTCTTTCTGCCTGCTTTACCATTTCCACATCTCCGCAAATTATAATACTTTTTTATATGTAACAAATACAAATTTAATTCCGCTTTTTTCATCGGATTTAATTTCGCTTGTTTCAGCCGTTTTCCACTCCGGCATTTCATCAAGATTCGGGAAAAATTTATCGGATTTCATCTTTCCGTCATAAATCTTCGTTACCACCGCATTATCGCAATATGGCAGAAACAATCTGTAAACCGACTCACCGCCGATTACCCATGTTTCATCGTTTTCCGCTTCCTTCAACGCTTCTTCAAGGCTATGGCAAACCGTTGCACCTTCAACGTAATATTCTTTATCGGATGATAAAACAATATTTTTCCTGTTCTTCAACGGTTTTCCGCCGGGGAAGGTGGAAAGAGTTTTTCTGCCGAGAATAACGGTCTTACCCGTTGTCAACTCACGGAAATTTTTCATATCCTCCGAAATTGAGTAAAGAAGTTTTCCCTCATTACCTATTCCCCAATTCTCATCAACGGCAACGATGAGATTCATCATATTGCCACCTCGATTTTTTTCTTAAACTCATTACATTTATAATCAATAAGTTTAAAACTGTCAACTGTGAAATCATAGAAATTTTTAACATCCGGATCTATTTCAAGTTTCGGTGCGGGATATTGAGGATTATCAAGAATTTCCTTTACCAGCGGAATATGACGGTCGTAAATATGAGCATCCGCCACAACATGAACAAGTTCACCCACTTCAAAACCGCTGACCTGAGCGAACATATGAATTAAAATCGCATACTGACAAACATTCCAGTTATTTGCGGTAAGCATATCCTGTGAACGCTGATTTAACATTCCGTTAAGCTTGTTGCCCGTTACATTCAGCGTCAAACCGTATGCACAGGGAGCAAGTCCCATTTCATGCAAATCATGATGATATAAAGGTTAGTCATAATTCTCCTGCTGGCAGGATTATTTTTCAAATCGAAAAGCACTCTGTCAACCTGATCAAATTCGCCTTCGGGATAG
>JAZUKF010000163.1:0-12833 GCA_045643165.1 Acutalibacteraceae bacterium
AAGAATTTTGTCGGAGAAAATTTGGGGCTATGCAAGGCAAAAACGCAGTTAATCCTTTCGGATTGACGAGTATTTTAACGTAGCATAGGCACAATATTTTCCCGTCAAAATCGGGTTCGTATAAGTGTGTTATGCTTAAACTGATTTTTTTATATCCTTTAATCGCTTCATAACATCATTTCCGCCTGTGCCGAAATAGTCGTGAAGTATTTTGTATTCCTCAAAAAGTTTATCGTAAACGTCGGAATTTTCCTTAATGGGAGTGTAGACAACGTCTTTAACCTTGCCCATAATTTCCGATGCTTTAAAGGCATCATCGTAACCGCCTTTTTCTTCTCCTGCCGCTACGGCTCCGAAAATTGCACTTCCCAATGCTCCGCCCTGTTCACTACCCGCAATCTTAATGGGCATTTTGATAATGTCGGCATAAATCTGCATTGTCATGGGATCTTTTTGAGAAATACCGCCTGCGGCAAAGAAATCGTTTACTTCAAGACCGTATTCTCTGAAATCTTCGATAATCATTCTCGTGCCGAATGCGGTTGCCTCTATCAACGCACGGTAAATTTCCTCCGGTTTTGTCTGTAACGTCATACCTAAAATCATTCCCGTAAGGTCAACGTCAACAAGGATTGAACGGTTTCCGTTCCACCAGTCGAGAGCAATAAGACCGCTTTCGCCCACTTTGAGTTTTTCCGCCTTTGAACGGAGATATTTATGTATATTCATTCCGCATTTTTCGGCTTCTTCAATATATGAAGCGGGGAGACAGTTTTCCGTAAACCATTGGAAATGGTCGCCTACACATGCCTGACCTGCTTCGTAACCGTAAAATCCCGGCATGATACCGTCAGCAACAACTCCGCAGATACCTTTCACCTGAACTTCCTTATCGCTCATAATCATATGGCAGGTGGATGTACCCATTATAGCAAGCATCTGTCCCGGCTTGGAAATTCCAACGGCGGGAACGAATACATGGGCATCAATAATGGCGGCGGCAACGGCGGTCCCTTCATTCAAACCGATTTTTTCAGCCGTTTCCTTTGTAAGACATCCTGCAAATGTTCCGCTGGGAGTGATTTCAATACCTTTATTGATTTTTTCTTCAATGACATTTTCAAGTTTTTCATCAAGAGAACGGAAAAATTCCTTTGAGGGGAACGATGTTCTCTTATTCCACATCTGCTTGTAGCCTGCGGCACATGAACTTCTGACCGGTTTACCCGTCATCATCCGGACAAGCCAGTCCCCGGCCTCTACAAATGCATCCATTTCATCATATATTTCAGGCTTTTCTTCGAGAATTTGCCAGATTTTCGGAACTGCCCATTCGGAGGAGATTTTTCCGCCGTAATTGTTGAGCCATGCTTCCTTTCGCTCTGTTGCGACATTATTTATTCTTGTGGCATATTCCTGTGCGGCATGGTGTTTCCACAGTTTAACATAAGCATGAGGCTCATCCTTGTATTTTTCCTCAAAACAAAGAGGGGTACCGTCATTTCTCACCGGCATAACGGTGCAGGCGGTGAAGTCAATGCCCAGACCGATAACATCATCGGGATTTACTCCCGTTTTTGTTATGATTTCCGGTACGGTATTATATAAAACGTCAAGATAATCCTGCGGGTGCTGTAATGCCCAGTCGGTGCCTAATTTCTTACCCGAAGGCAGAGCGGAATCCATTACACCGTGGGGATAAACGTATTCTGCACTTGCAAGTTCTTCACCTGTTTTTACGTCAACTAACAATGCACGTCCCGAAAGTGTGCCATAGTCCAAACCGATAGTATATTTTGCCATAAAAACCAACCTTTCACACGTATTATACTGTTAATGAAGCGATAATTCCCGAATAAAGTTTTACCGGGTCTTCAATAAAATTCTTTTTAACCGTTTCAACCTGCATTTCATCCGCAACAAATACCGTAAGTTTCATCAGAACTTCTTTCTCATCGCCTAAAATGAAGGTAACATTGTATCCGCTTTCAAGTTTTTCAACAAGGATTTTATTTTCCTGTTCACGTTTTGCCTTTGTCAAAAGGCGGATTGCGGAATTTATCGCTTTTTCTCTCACCGTTTTCGGAAGAAAATCCATTTCAAGAGAACTTGCGGCTTCAAGTCCCTTTTCACTGAGGGAAAGTATTTCCTCTTCACCGTTAAGTTCGCAAGAGATATTCCCGCCGGAAACCAAATCGTTCAACGCCTGAATGACTTCAAAGTAATTTGCTATTCCCTCGGATTGAATGATCTCGCTTAATTGCTGTTTTGAAATAGGTCTGTCAATACTTTTTATCAGATAACATATTAAAAGTCTGATTTCCGTTCTGTTTGTCAAACCGCCCGGCTCCACGCCTGCGGTAAGTGCATCAATATCCATGTTTACTCCTTTCAAAATCAGGTTATATCTTCCTCGGTATAGCCCTTTACCTGTTCTCTCGTTTTGAAGATATATCCGTTGTTTTGGAGAATGTTCATATCTTTAAGTGCCATTCCCGTACCCTTCGCCACGCAGGTCATACAGTCGTCAACAATAAAGGTTCTTATTCCGGTACGCTGTTCAATGACCTCATCAATGCAGGGGATATTTGCTCCGCCGCCGGTAATGTAAATTCCGTTTTGGAATATATCGGAAACAAGGTCAGGCTGTGCTTTTTCCATAATTTTCTGTATGGCTCCGATGATTTCTTCAATACCCTCACGCATTGCAAGAAATACTTCGGCAGATGATATTTCAAAATGTGTGGGAAGGTTTGTCAGATAATCCTTGCCCCTTGCAAGAATTGTAATTTCATCCTGTCTGAATTTTGCACAGGAGATTTTTTTCTTGATATCCTCGGCTGTTTTCCTGCCGACAATAATGTTTCTTTCCCTTTTAAGGTAGTTCTTTATCGCTTCGTCAAAACCGTTACCTGCTCCCCGTACAGAACCGGAAACGGAAACACTTCCCATGGTGATAACCGCAATATCCGTTGTACCACCGCCGATATCCACAACCATGATTCCCGAAGGACCTTTGATTTTAAGACCTGCACCTACGGCAGCCGCAAGAGGTTCTTCGATAAGACACGCTCTGCCGGCACCGGAAGCGGTAACTAAATCAAGTATAGTTCTTTTTTCTAAATTCGTAACTCCCGACGGCATACATACAACGATGTTGGGTTTGAAAATTTTGTAACCGCATATTTTTTTCAGATACCATCTGATGATATGCTGTGTAGCGGTAAAATCGGATATAACTCCGTCTTCCAGGGGACGTACCACGGTGATACAATCCGGAGATTTGCCCAGCATTTCGTATGCTCTTGAACCTACGGCGAGAACGTCGCCGGTATCACTGTCGTATGCTATGGCCGACAGCTCATTTACAACTATTCCTTTTCCTTCAACATAGATTACAACACTCGTTGTACCTAAATCTATACCGACATTAACTCCTAACATTGTACCGTCTCATTTCTGTCATTATGTAACCCCTGCAAAGACACATATATTTTTACTCATATTACCCTATACTACACTAAATATAATAATACTATATTTAAATGCAAAAATCAAGACGAAAACGGAAAAATAAGATTTTATCATAATTTGCTTCCCCAATCCCTTCGTCAAAGTAAGGCATTTTCAGTATAATGTAGGGAACGGTCTGCTTTTATAAGATAAAAGATAATGGATAATAAATAACAGATAATAATTTCGGATTAGATTATATTTTTCGGAACGGTCAAGACCGTTCCCTACGCTCGACATATAATTTTTATCAAACTTCGTACTGTAAAAAAAGTGAGCCGATATACTGTTACCGGTATATCGACTCGCTTTTTCGGACTGTTATATACAGGTCCGTTTATTTTGGTGTGAGAAAATCTGTAAGCCGAGTTCTGTCGTTTAAGGCAATCATCTTTCTGAATACTGCGTTGCCGCAGCATTTAAGCCACCCTTCGAGGAATACATCGAGCAAATGCGTACCTCAGTCGGTGTTGCTCCGGATAGGGTTTACTTGGCCGTACGGTCTCCCGCACGCCGGTGAGCTCTTACCTCGCCATCTCAACCTTACCGTTTTCACGGCGGTATATTTCTATGCACTTTCCCTAAGGTCACCCTCGGCGGCCGTTAGCCGTTATCCTGCTCTGTGGGGCTCGGACTTTCCTCAGCTGAAATAATCAGCCGCGACTGCCCAACCTTCTCACAAAAGAATTTTATAATAAAAATTCCGTTTTGTCAACCGATACTCATATTCGGTTTTCATTTCGATTGACTTTTATGCGGTATATATGGTAAAATACCTGTAATTGAGTAAATTTTTAGGAGATGATTTCTTGCCATCGGATAACAGAAACCGAAGGAACGGCGATATTCCCGTTTCAAGGAAGGGCGGAAAACCTCAACCCATAAAGAAAAATCCCGATATAACTTATCGGTATGAAGATTTGGCAATGCGTGAAAAGGGACAGTCCGGTAAAGGACATCAGCCACAGAGAAAACAACCTGCACCCAAACCGCAAAATCGCAGTTCGGCGGATATCTATTTTGATAAAAGCCCTGTTGAACCCTATAAAAGACAAACTTATGATTATCTTGACGTGTTTGAAAACAATTCAAAAAGGGATGTTAAGCCCGACGTAAAGAAAAAGAATAATAACGGCGGTGAAAAAGCGGAAAAGCCTAAGAAAAAAAGAGGTTTTTTTTCAGCCGTTAAGGCGGTGGTTTTTATTGTGCTTGTTTTGTATATCTGTGCCACAGGATATCTGTTTTCGATTTTCTCGAATGTTAATTATACCGATTCCCGGTCAGGAAACATTGACGGAACTTCTTTAATGAGCGATAAGAAAATTACAAATATTTTGCTTATCGGTGTTGATGACAGAAAGGGCGGAACAACATCAAGGAGCGATACCATGATGCTTGTTTCCGTTGACAGAATTCACAAGCAGATCAAACTCACATCCTTTATGAGAGATACGTATGTAACCGTACCCGGACACGGTGAGGATAAAATGAATTCCGCCTGTACATACGGCGGACCTCAACTTGTTGTGGATACGATAGAATATAATTTCGGTATAGATATTGATAATTATATGCTTGTGGATTTCAATGCTTTTAAGGAGATCGTAAACAGTTTGGGCGGTGTTACGGTCGAGGTGGAGCAACGTGAAGCGGAATATATCAACCGCACATCAAGGCAGAAAATTACATACGGTGATGCGGTTAAACTTAACGGAGATGAGGCACTTGTTTTTGTAAGAATAAGATATCTTGACAGCGATTTTTACAGGACGATGCGTCAGCGTAGGGTGATTTCCGCCATTGTTGACAGTGCAAAAAAGACTAACCCCTTTGATCTTGTAAAGACGGGTAAAAGTGCTTTAAAATATATCGAAACAGATATGTCTCCCATGAAAATGACGCTTTTCTCACAGGGTGCATTGTTTTATCTGAATTATGATATCGTTCAATCACGTGTACCCGTTGATGAAAATTATACAAATCAGACCATAAACGGACAGGCTGTTCTTTGCATCGACAGGGAGGCTACCGCAAAACAGATACGGGACTTTATTTTCAATGAGGCACCGACGGAAAATAAACAAGGAGAATGACGATGTATTATAAGGACGGAAAACCCTATAAACCTTCAAGACATTCAACGGAAAAGCCGGATCATATTATGGTAAGCATTAACGGTGATGCAAAAACGCAAATGGCCGTTACCTGGCGGACAAGCCTTGATATTGATGAAGGTTATGTGGAATATTATGAGGAAAATTCGGAAGAAATTATTACCGTTAAAGCAGATACATGGCAGTTTGAAAGTGATATGGATACGAGTAATATCCATTCCGCAATGCTTAAAAATCTGAAAAGCGGAAGAAAATATTATTACACCTGCGGTAACGGTGAGTTCAGAAGCGGGGAATATTACTTTGAAACAGAAAAGGAAAATCTCGATAAATTCACGTTCCTTGCAATTTCCGACCAACAGCAGGATTTTCCCCATGAATGTCCCGATTATTCTTTTGTAAATAAACTTTTGAAGCGTGTACTCGGTGAACATCCTGAGATAAAATTTATCATTTCCGCAGGGGATAACAGTAACTGCGGTCAGCATGAAATACAATGGAACGGTGCTTTCAGTGCCCTTGAAGGTATTGCGGAGAGTATTCCGGTGATGATGACTTTGGGTAACCATGATAACCGTGGATTTGATGATTATTTTGAGGAAAATAAAAGATATTATGCAGAGCCGGCGGTGTTTTTCAATACTCAGTTGAAGGGTGCTTATCCATCCAACGGACCGAAAAACTGGATAACGGAAAATTATTCCTTTGATTACGGCAACGCTCATTTCTGTATAATGGGTGTGAACGGACCTGAGGAAGTGGGCGAATGGCTGATTGATGATATCGGACAAAGCAAAAAAACATGGAAGATAGGTTCTTACCATTTCCCTATGTATTATTCAAACCCTTCTGGGCAGAACAATGACGCTTTCCCCTGGATGAGGGAGGGGATGGAACTTTGCGACTTGATTTTATCGGGACATGAGCATAATTTTTCACGAAGTTTTCCCATAAAAAACGATGCTATGTTTGACAGACCGTCGGAGGGTACCATTCATTATATGCTGGGTAATGCCGGACGTTCGATGCCGGGGTGCAATCCTCAGCAAATGCATTTCCATACAGCGTTTTATCCCCAGGAAGAGCCTCTTGCAATGTACACTCTTTTTGAAATAGATAAAAATAAAATGACGGTTACCGCCATTCTTGAGGACGGCAGAATTGTTGATAAATGTATTATAGATAAGGACAGCGACACGGTGTTCCCTTACAGCGTTGCACCGATTTATAAAGAAAATGAGCCGAGAATGGTTTATAAGGGAGCAATTCTGGGACTTGCGGCGAAGCATATTTCACCCGTTAAAAGGGACGGTATATGGTATGCACCTCTTGCTTTGCTTTTCCAATCAATCGGAGGTGAAGTTCATAAAGAGGCGGGCAGGGTAACTCTTTCGATTTACGGCAAAACCGCAGCATTTTACCAAGGCAGTAACGAGGCAGTATGCGGTAACGGTGATAAGGTTACGCTTGACGGCAATGTTTTCAGGGGACAAAGAGGAGAACTGTTTATCCCCGCTTTCTCTGCTTCGGAGATTTTCGGTTTCCGCTGTGTTTATGTGGAAAGAAATCATTTCATGTTCTGGGAGCATGAAAGCGAGGACGTTCCTGTTTACGTTCAACCCTGATTGTTATTGTTGACATTTTAATTTTAACGTGATAATATAATATTTGTTATCATTGATAACTATCGGATTTTTTTGTAAAAAGTGTAATTTTTTACCGATTTTCGGAATGAGGTGCAGTTTTGAAAAGAAATATTTTGGAATATCTTGAAAAATCAGCGGAGTTATTTCCCGATAAAACGGCATTCCGTGATACCGAGGACTCTTTGACATTTGCCGAAACCATTGAAAGGTCGAAGAAAATAGGCTCGTATATTGCAGAAAAAAACAGTCCCCGTCAGCCGGTGGCGGTAATGTTGGGTATATCCGTTAATAATCTTCCCTTCTTCTTCGGTGCTGTTTATGCCGGTTGTTTTTATATTCCCATTGATTCCACCATGTCCGTGGAGCGTGTGAAAGCAATGATTTCAACGCTGAAGCCCTGTATTATTATTACGGACGAGAAAAATATCGACCATGTCAGGGAAACTGTTTCCGGTATTGAAATTGTGCTTGAAAGCGAAATAAGAAACCACGCTCTTGACGTGGAGATGATTGAAAATATCCGCAGACAATCTCTTGATATAGATCCTTTGTACGCATTATTTACATCCGGTTCAACGGGAGTTCCCAAATGTGTTCTCATAAGCCACCGTTCCGCCATTGACTTTTTTGATGAATTTGCAACTGTTTTCAATTTCACAAGTGATGACGTTATCGGCAATCAGGCACCCTTTGATTTTGATGTTTCCGCAAAGGATTTGTTTTCCACGATAATTGCCGGATGTACCATGGTGGTTGTTCCGAAACAGTTATTTTCATTCCCGCAAAATCTTATCTCATTTCTTAATGAGAATAAGATAACATCAATAACATGGGCTGTTTCCGCTCTTTCCATAGTTGCGGGACTCGGTGCACTTAAAAATGATACTCCGAAGTATATAAATAAGGTTCTGTTTTCAGGAGAGGTAATTCCGATAAAACATTTCAATCAATGGAAAAAGGCACTTCCCGATGCCATGTTCGTAAATCTTTACGGACCTACGGAAATCACCTGTAACTGCACATACTATATTGTTGACAGAGAGTATGATGATATGGAAACTCTTCCTATCGGAAAGCCCTTTAAGAATACAAAGATACTTCTTCTTAATGATGAAAACAAGCCTTGCGGAATTGATGAAACAGGTGAGGTTTGCGTAAGCGGAACGTGTGTTGCGTTGGGATATTATAATAATAAGACGCAGACGGAAAAGGCATTTGTTCAAAATCCGCTGAACGATTTGTACCCGGAGATCATTTACCGTACAGGCGACCTTGCAAAATATCTTCCCGACGGAAATCTTCTTTTCATGTCAAGAAAGGATTTCCAGATAAAGCATATGGGACACAGAATAGAGCTGGGTGAAATCGAAACCGCTGTTGCGGCTATTCCCGGCATCCGTATGTGCTGTTGTATTTTTGATGAACAGAATAAAAAAATCGTCCTTTTCCATGAAAGCGACAACCTTTCATCAAGGGATATTTTGCTTAATCTTGCACAGTATCTTCCTAAATATATGTTCCCGAATAAACTTATAAAACTTGATGAAATGCCCATGAGTAAGCACGGAAAAATGGACAGGGTACTGCTTAAAAATAATTATTTTGAGAACAAATATTGATATGAATAAATATAATTTTGATGAATTGCAAAATTCCGTAAAGGCATTGAAAAAGAAGGAAAAACTTCTCGTCAATAATTGTTATATGATGCCCGCAGTTCTTAAACAAAAAATTGAAGACGGTAAAATTTTCTTTGATGTTTTTGATGACTCGGTCATAATTTATGAGGAGAATGGAATTTTTTATAATGCCATGTTTTATATCGGCGAAAATGAGAAAGAATTACGTATCAGAGATAACATAAATATTTTGTCAGAACTGATTTATTTTTCCGGCAGACCTTTTGATGAAAAAATCGAAAGATTTTTTGATAATTCTTCCTTGAAGCGGTTTTCAAAAGCATACGGAATGATTCAGGATAATTTTGATTATTACGATACGGTTTTTTTGAAAAATAAACTTGATTTTGCCGAAAAGCAGGATGCCGATGATATTCTCTCACTTTGGGAAAGCGTTTTTGACGTTAAGACCGTCAGCATAGATACCCCCGATGAACTTTGCAGATGTATTGAAAATAAACAGGTCATTTGTGTTAAGGATGATGAGGGCAAAATCTGCGGTGCGGCGGAGTATGAATTTACCGGAAACAATGTGATTATGATTAAACATGTTGCGGTTGACGAAAAAATGAGAGGCAGAGGAATGGGCGGCGATATACTTGCTTTCCTTGCGAAGAGCCGAGAAACAAGCGGCTTTGAAAAAATCTGCCTTTGGGTTGAAGATTACAGAAAAAATGCAATAAAAATGTATGAAAAAAAAGGCTTTAAATATACCGGAAAAGAAATGCTCCGGTATGTTAAATAATAAAAATTATATAATATGAAAGAGGTTATTATTATGGAAAAACTTATGGAAATTCTCAGCAGCATCAGACCTGATGTGGATTTTGAAAAAGAGAAATCACTTGTTGATGACGGTATTCTCGATTCATTTGACGTTGTTTCAATCGTTGCGGAAATCACCGATACATTTGACGTTGACGTTTCCGCCGATTATATTGTTCCCGAAAACTTCAATTCCGCAGAAGCAATGTGGAACTTTATCAGCAATCTTTTGGATGAATAAATCACTTGAAAGGTACGGGCTTTGCCTGATATAGTATTATGTTTTCTGAAGAACTGAAACTGTTATTTACAAATTACAGTTTTTTCGTTTTTCTCGGACTGCTGTTTACGGTGTATTTTGTTGTGCCTAAAAAAGCACAGTGGGTTGTGTTGCTTGTTGCAAGTTATGTCTTTTATTTTCTGACAAGTTCCGCTTTACCCGTATATATGATGATAACCACCGTTACCGTTTATTTTGCGGCACGGTTTATGGATAAAATCGAACAGGATTCGGCGAAATATATCGGTGATAATAAAGAGACGCTGACAAGAGAAGAACGAAAAGAATATAAAAATAAAACTAAAAAGCGTAAGCGTGTATTCCTTATTCCCACGGTGATTATAAATATCGGTTTACTTGTGGTTCTGAAATACGGAAATATGATGATAAATACCGTTAACGGTATATTTTCTTCAAATGTTCCTCTTATCAGTCTGATAGTACCGCTGGGTATCTCTTATTATACCCTGCAATCGGTGGGATATCTTGTTGACGTGTATCAGTCGAAATATCCATGTGAAAAGAATATTGCAAAGTTTGCACTTTTCGTATCATTTTTTGCTCAGATCATACAAGGTCCTTTCAGCAGATTTTCACAGTTGGGAAATCAACTTTTTGAATCCCACGATTTCAGCTACGACCGTTTGAAAAGCGGTGCGGTGCTGATGCTTTGGGGATATTTCAAGAAACTTGTCATTGCGGATACCGTGGGTTTAAGCGTTGCTCAGATGATGAACAATGTCAGCGATTTCTCCGGACCTCAGTTGCTGTTCGGTACTTTCCTTTACAGTGCACAGGTTTATGCCGATTTCTCCGGATATATGGATATCGCTTCCGGAAGTTGTGAGATTTTAGGCATTGAGCTTGTTAAAAACTTTGACAGACCGTATTTCTCAAAATCAGTTCAGGAGTTCTGGAGAAGATGGCATATCACTTTGGGTAACTGGTTTAAGGATTACGTTTTCTTCCCTCTTTCCGTATCGAAGGTTTCGGTAACACTTTCCAAAAAGTGCAGAAATAAGGGATGGCTTAAACTTGCAAAACTGCTTCCCTCGTATATCGCCATGCTTTTCGTATGGTCTCTGACCGGCTTATGGCACGGTGCGGACTGGAAGTATATGCTTTGGGGTGCGGGTAACTGCGTATTTATTCTTATCAATTTGCAGTTTGAAACCACCTTTGAAACTATGAAATCAAAACTCAAAATTAAAGAAAGCAATTTCTTCTGGAGAAGTTTTCAGATTATCAGAACATTTCTGACCGTTTCTCTTTTGAGAGTTTGTTCCAGAACGAATACCGTTTCCGATGCGGGACTTTACTATAAAAGAATTTTCACCATGGCTGATTTCGGTAAAATCAGTCTGGCGGGATTTTTCCCGAAAATGGATATATTCGATATTGCGGTTTTCCTTTTCGGATGTGCTTTACTTTACATAATCAGCCTGTTACAGTTTAAATATCCTGAAGTCAGAAAAGAATTATTCAAGAAAAATTATTTCGTTCAGTTGATTGTAATAATGGCATTGATTTTCTTTATCATTCTGTTTGGTAAATACGGCTCGGGCATTGATGTCGGCGGATTTATCTATGCACAATTTTAATCGGGGGTGGTTTGATGAATAAGAAACGTGTAATTAAAACCACTGCTTTCCTGCTTATCTTTGTCATTTGCTTTATCACGTTGACATACGAGTTCAGAACCAATTCAAATAACACCCGTGCCGTTGAGGGACTTTATGCCGAAAGGGATAATTCACTTGACGTGATTTACGTGGGTGCAAGTTCCGTAAAGACTAATTTCAGTGCACCCTATGCTTATAAGCATTTCGGATTTGCCGGTTATTCGATGAGTTTTGACGGAACGGCTTTTGAAATGCTTGAAACACTTGCGAGGGAGGCTCTTTCAAAGCAGTCTCCAAAGGTGCTGTTGTTTGATTTACGTCCCGTTCTTATGGATCTTACAAATCAGAAATCACGTGCTGTAATCGACAACATCAAGTGGTCTGATAATAAAAAGGAAGCCATTGAAAAATTCGGTAAGGATGACAGTAAAATTTCATTCTACCTTACATTGGATAAGTACCATTCCAGATGGAAGGATCTTTCCTCTGTTTTCGGATACACGTATTATCTTGTAACCGAGCCTATAAGATATTCCGCTTTCGGTCAGTACAGTCTTAAAGAAATGTTTATTGACAAAAAGCATATTTTAAAGGGATTTTTCACAACAAATATTACGTATCGTGGCGACCATGTGTATGAAATCCCCGAAGAATTTACGGGTTACAAGAAATTATCCGATGAGAAAATCGAGGCAATTCACAGCCTTACAAAATATCTTAAAGATAATAATATTGAGGCGAAATTCCTTATTTCTCCCGCACTTCTTTATTATATGAAGGATAATGAGGCAAGTACCGACAGGAATTTAATGCTGAATTACGCTAAAAAAATTATTGAAGATGACGGCTTTGAATGTCTTGATTGGCGTGAGAAAAAATATTTTGATGATATGAAACTTGATATGGAAGAGGACTTCGGTGATGATTCTCACATGAATGTAAACGGTGCTTTGAAATATACATATTATCTCTCAAAATATCTTACGGAAAATTATGATTTGCCTGATCACCGAGGCGATAAAGTTTATGATAACGATTGGCAGAAAGCCGTAAATGTTATGCAGAACGTGATCAAGGTTACAAAAGCAAAAGATTTTTTGGAAAAATAAAATAAAAAAATAACAGCCGAGTGACCCGAAAAGGTTGCTCGGCTGCTAAGCATAACGCACTTATACGAACCCGTCTGAAATGGCGTATTTTCGACATAATTTTGC
>JAZUKF010000164.1:0-22970 GCA_045643165.1 Acutalibacteraceae bacterium
TCTGCGAACCAAAATGAGGCAGAATTTTTGATCCGATGAAGACGAGGAGTGCAGATATACTGCCGTATTTCAAACGACAAGGCAAAATCGGGCGGAAATTATGCCCATTTTGGCGTGACGGGTTCGACTCTCGCCAGCCTATGCTTAACAAAAAGAAATCCCTCGAAACCATACGGTTTCAAGGGATTTTTTTGATAAGTAAAATTAAACTTATTTAAGTTCAACTTTTGCGCCAACTTCTTCAAGTTTAGCTTTTGCAGCTTCAGCGTCTTCTTTAGATGCAGCCTCTTTAAGTGTTTTGGGAGCACCGTCAACGATTGCTTTTGCTTCTGCAAGACCAAGACCTGTGATTTCACGAACAGCCTTAATAACTTTGATTTTTTCTGCGCCAACATCTGCGAGAACGATATCAAATTCTGTCTTTTCTTCAGCTGCTGCGCCTGCATCGCCGCCTACGGGACCTGCTACTGCTACAGCTGCTGCTGCAGATACGCCGAATTCTTCTTCTACTGCTTTAACGAGCTCTGAAAGCTCAAGAACTGTAAGAACTTTGAGTTCTTCAATAATTGCATTAATTTTATCTGATGCCATTTTATTTTCCTCCAAATATTTAGTATAGTTTTAGTAATTTAATTTTTTGCCCTAATCGGGCAGAGATTATTCTGCAGCTTCAGCTGCGGGAGCTTCGCCTGATTTATCAACAATAGCCTGAACAGCACGTGCAAAGGATGCGATAGGTGCATTGAACACGTTGCATACTGTTGCAAGAAGGACTTCTCTTGAGGGAAGTTTAGCAAGACTTTCAATCATGTCTACGCCGATAACTTTACCGTCAAGGTAACCTGTTTTAATGTTGAAGAAGTTTTTGTTAGCGGATGCGTAATTGTTAAGAATACGGGCAGCGGCAACATAATCATCTTTACAAGTTGCAATCGCAGTTGTTCCTTCAAGAACATCTGATATAGGCTCAAGGTCTGTTCCTTTGATAGCGAGCTTTAAAAGAGTGTTTTTGCAAACCGTGTATTCTACGCCTGCTTCTCTCAATTCCTTACGAAGTTTTGTATCATCTGCAACGCTGATACCTTTGTAGTCAACGATAACACCTGTACAAGATTCGCTGATGCTTTGAGAAAGTTTAGCAACGATTTGTTTTTTCTGTTCTAATACAGCAGCACTTGGCAATCTGATTCACCTCCAAAAAGAATTTTTATCTGAGCGCCAAGATTTAAAGGAAAAATCCCTTTCCGAAAACGGGAAAGGGACTGAATACTCAAAAGAGTTGTTCCTTACCTCGGCAGGCGGTCATACCTTACGCCACATGGCACCTGCTGTCTTCGGCTCAAAATAACATGTTTAATTTTACCGTAAAAAATCTGTTTTGTCAACAGTTTTTACAAATAAATTACATAAGTTTACCGGGGTTGATTTTAACACCGGGGCCCATTGTTGTAGCAAGGGCACATGAACGGATGTACTGTCCTTTTGTTGCTTCGGGTTTTGCCTTAACGATTGCATCAAGAAGAACATTAAAGTTTTCTGTAATCTTTTCTTTACCGAAAGAAGCTTTACCGATGGGGCAGTGGATGATATTTGTCTTATCAAGACGGTATTCAATCTTACCTGCTTTTGCTTCGGTAACTGCTTTGGCAACGTCAGGAGTTACTGTACCTGCTTTCGGGCTGGGCATAAGTCCACGGGGACCGAGAACTTTACCGAGACGGCCTACGAGTCCCATCATGTTGGGGGCTGCGATGGCAACGTCAAAGTCCATAAAGCCTTCACCCTGAATTTTAGCAACAAGGTCTTCGGCTCCTACGATATCAGCACCTGCTTCTTCCGCAGCTTTTGCTTCGTCACCTTTTGCAAATACCGCTACACGAACAGTTTTACCTGTTCCGTTAGGAAGAATAACTGCGCCTCTTACCTGCTGGTCTGCGTGACGGGAGTCAACGCCGAGACGAATATGTGCTTCTACTGTTTCATCAAATTTTGCAGTGGCTGTTTTTACAACCAATTCAACTGCTTCATCTGTTTCATAAAGTTTGCTTTTGTCGATAAGTTTAGCACTGTCGACATATTTTTTACCGTGTTTCATTAGTTTACCTCCCAATAGTGGTTAAATCGGATTTTTCCTCCCACGGGGGAGCATTAGTCAACTACAGTTACGCCCATTGAGCGAGCTGTACCTGCGATCATACTCATAGCCGTTTCAACGCTTGCTGCGTTTAAATCGGGCATTTTTTGCTCAGCGATTTTTCTGACCTGTTCGCTGGTGATTGTTGCAACTTTTGTCTTATTCGGAACACCCGAACCGCTTTCGATACCGCAAGCCTTTTTGATAAGAACTGCTGCGGGGGGAGTCTTAGTAACAAAAGTGAAAGTACGGTCTGCATAAACCGTAATTACAACAGGGATTACAAGTCCCATATCATTCTTGGTTCTTTCATTAAATTCCTTAGTGAAAGCCATGATGTTGACACCATGCTGACCAAGTGCGGGACCTACGGGCGGCGCCGGTGTTGCTTTTCCGGCAGGGATCTGAAGCTTAATAAAGCCTACTACCTTTTGAGCCATTTTCTTTGCACCTCCAAAATTATGTGGTTCGGCGGAACAGTGAAAAAGAATTCTGTTCCTCCCACGTCGGACATATCAATGTCCTGTGCATAATTTTACGGGAAAACCCGAAAATTATCAATCTTCGGCAACTTCAACCTGGTCAAGTTCCATCTCGACGGATGTTTCTTTACCGAACAATGCGGAAACAGTAACTTTTACAACATTGTTCTCTGTATCTATTGCCTCTACAACGCCTGAGAAACCGGCGAAAATTCCGTCCACAATGTTAACGAAATCTCCCACCGAATAGTTAACCTCAACACTTCTCTTTTCAACGCCGAGTTTAATAACTTCGTCGTCGGTGAGAGGAGTGGGTTTACTGTCCGGACCGACAAACCCCGTTACACCTCTGGTGTGACGGATAACGCCCCATGTGTCCTCAGACATTTTCGGTTGATCGTCGTCGTCATATGTAACGGCAACCTTTACGAGAACGTAGCCCGGAAAGATTTTACGTTCAACCTCACGTTTTTTGTCGTCTTTAATTTCCGTAACTGTTTCGGTCGGGATTTTAACTTCTAAAATCTGATCGTGCATTTTACGGTTATCGACGGCTTTTTCAATGTTGGTTGCTACCTTATTCTCATAAGCGGAATAAGTGTGAACAACATACCATCTTGAATTAGCGGACATTTACTTTCCTCCAATCAAAAGAACAAGAAGTTCTTTAAAACAGGAAGATTTCCGATGAACGCTGCCGCTTTGTCAGCATCCTTGCCGTATTTTTCAGCTAACGCCATTACACCGTCAACTGCAAGTGTAAGGAGCCAGTCTGCAAGCCAGATGCCTGCACCGATTACAAGAACGGCGAGAATAACTACGCCTGTGTTCTTGAGAATCTCCTTCGGGCCGGGCCAAACGATTTTCTTTGTTTCACCTTTAAAGTCTTTGAAGAAATGAGCAATACGAGCAAAAAGATTCGGCTTTCCGGCTTTGTTTGCTTTTGCGGGTTTTGCTTTCTTCACCTTTTCGGCTTTTGCAACTTTTTCGGCGGCCTCGGATTTTTTGTTCATTGACATTACTCTACCTCCCGCCTTATTTTGTTTCGCGGTGGAGTGTATGTTTCTTGCAGAATCTGCAATACTTATTCATCTCCAACCTGTCCGGGGTATTCTTCTTGTTTTTCATTGTGTTGTAATTGCGCTGTTTGCACTCCGTGCAAGCTAATGTGATTTTTACTCTCATGACGGCACCTCCATTTTACCGGATCAAATTTAGCCTCCCTCAAAAGGGCACAAAAAAATAAGCCTCTTTCAGAGGTAAACATATATTATCATAAAAACATTAAATAGTCAAGCATTTTCTTACTTTTTTTCTTACTTTTTTTGTGAGAATTATAAATCATCTACATCTTGTTCCGGCTTAATTTCATTATACCCATATGGTGTGCCTCGGTAACTTCCCAAAACATCAATGGGTGAAACGGAACTGTTAATTCGCCAGATATTAACCATGCTGTTTACAACATCGGAATTATTTTTTTTATTTTTATCATTGATTTTTTTGCCGTCGTTTTTCATGTTATTATACCTCCAACATTAAAGATGCCGTCAGTAATAATATTGCGTGAAAAACAACGGAAAATACATTTTACTGTAATTCTTTCGATACTTTTTTATTTTTAATCAGCTTATATATCAGGTAAGCACAAAGTGCAACGGGTATGGCGATGATAACGGTTTTTATGATTATTTCTTTCGGAATAAGCTTATAAATTCCGTCTCCCAAAACGGTGAAAAGGGCAACTCTGGGGTATATTCCCAAAAGAGAAATCAGGAAATACCGAATAAAATTATATTTTGATGCTCCGAGAAAAAGACTGGTAAAATCTATGGGGAAAGCGGGAACAACTCTTACAAGGAATAAAAAAGAGGTCTGTGTTTTGGTTTTTGCTTCAAGAAGTTTTTTTCCGCCCTTGCTTTTCTTTAACAGGTCGGTAACATATTCTCCTCCTAAAAACATTCCGGCAAAATATGTGATAATTACTTCCGCCGATATTCCTATGAGATTGATTATCAATGCACTGCGGACATCAAATGACATTCCCACACAAATATAAATCAAACTTGCGGGAACTACAAAAACAACCGATTTTAAGGCATACACACCTATGATAATCAAGGCGGAAATGAATATACTTGATGAGTTTTCCACAAGAGCCCGTATATCGAGATTTGTGAGATAGTCATAATTTAAAACTATAACGATAAACATTGCAAGTACCATTGCAATGCGAATAAAAATGCCGAGATTTTTTTTATTATCCTGTTTCATAAATCCACCTCGATTTGTAACAATAAAATTATAATCTATATGTTAATATTTTTCAAGTATAATTAACAATTAAACAGTAGACATTTTGATTGTTTTATGTTAAACTAATGATTAAAGCATTTTAATATAAGGGGTAGTTATGTGAAAATCAGAATGAAAGGTGAACGTCTTATCGTTGATTTTGCACTTAAGCGTTTGCTCAGGTATGTAAAAAAAGATCCCGATCGTAATTTGGTTCGTACTGTTTCTTTTTCGGAAAAGTATGTCGGTAAGATTTTCCCGGCGAAAAATTTTGAAAAGATGCGAGAAGGAGCAAAAAATCAGAATAATGTATGGGTTAAACTTGCAAAGTCGATAATCTCCGAAACGGATGAGAATATTCTGAGAAAAATGATTCTTTCTTTCGGTCTCGGTGCGGGTTATCACGGAACAAAAGAGGTACGTGCAAACAGGGAGAAATATAAGTGTAATATTCCCTGGCTTATTCTTATGGATCCTACAAGTGCCTGTAATAAAAAGTGTAAAGGCTGTTGGTCCGCTGAATACGGACATAAGCAGAATTTGTCTTTGAAAGAAATGGAAAATGTTATCGGACAGGCAAATGAACTGGGCACTCATGTTTTTATGTTTACCGGCGGAGAACCGTTTATCAGGAAAGATGATATCTTTAAACTTTGCGAAAATCATCCCGACTGTGTTTTCTTAACTTTTACAAATGCTACATTGATTGATGAGAAATGCTGTGAAAATATAAAGCGTGTCGGCAATCTTACCCCGGTTGTCAGCATTGAAGGTTCAGAGGAAAGTAATGACAGCAGACGCGGAGAGGGAAGTTATTCCGCCACGGTGGAAGCCATGAAATTACTGAAAAAATACGGTTGCTTTTTCGGAATGTCGGTATGCTATACGAGAAATAATATAGGTGAAGTTACATCGGAAGAGTTTATTGATAAAATGATTGCTTTCGGCGTTAAGTTCGGAATGTATTTTAACTATATGCCGGTGGGAAAGGATGCCGTACCCGAACTTATTCCCACACCGGAAAACAGAAAGTTTATGTATTCATGGTTGAGAAAAATGAGGAATTCAGAAACAGGTAAACCGATTTTCGTTTTTGATTTTCAGAATGACGGTGAATATGTAGGCGGATGTATTGCGGGAGGCAGAAACTATTTTCATATAAATTCCGCAGGGGATATTGAGCCGTGTGTTTTTATTCATTATTCGGATTCAAATATCAGAACACATACATTGTTAGAGGCTCTTAAAAATCCTCTTTTTCAAAAATATTATAAAAATCAGCCCTTTAACGATAATCATCTTCGTCCCTGTCCCATGTTGGAAAACCCTGATTGTTTGAGGAAGATCATCAAGGAAACGGGAGCAAAATCCACCGATCTTATTTCTCCGGAGGATGTTAATACTCTTTGTTCAAGATGCGATGAGTTTGCGGCGGAGTGGGCACCTGAGGCGGATAAACTTTGGAACAGCACAAAGCATCCCAACCCCAAAACTCAGTATTACCGTGATACACCTGAAGGAAGAAAGGAAAGAAAATAATAAAAGATGGTTTTAAGGTAAAATTACTTTAAGACCATCTTTTTTCTTTTACGAACAGAATTGTTTATATTTTTTATATGCTTCAGACCAACTGTCCGGATTTTGCGGTGTATATTCTTTTAAAACTTCGCTCTTTGAGATTATTTCTCTTGCCTGTTTAATATCGTTAATTTCCTTTAATGAAATAAGCTGAACGGCAATATTTCCCAGTGCGGTTGCTTCAATCGGTCCCGCCTTTACGGGACGGTTACAGGCGTTTGATGTCATTTGAGAAAGCAATGTATCCTTTGTTCCGCCGCCGATAATATGAATTACGGGATAATCTCTGTTTGTGCTTTCAATGAGTTTTTCAAAGGTTTCCCTGTACTTCATGGCAAGACTTTCGTAAATACAGCGGATTATTTCTCCCTCTGTTTCCGGTACATACTGACCTGTTTTTCGGCAGAAATCACGTACACGTCCGGGAATGTTTCCGTGGGGCACAAATTCCGGAGCATCCGGATTTATGAAGCATTTAAAGGGTTCACTTTCAAGGGCAAGTTTTTCCAAATCCGCAAAACTGAAATCCTTTCCGCTTTTATTCCAGTAATGACGGCTTTCCTGTATGAGCCACAGACCGATTATGTTTTTCAGAAATCCTGTTGCAAAATCAAATCCGCCCTCGTTGGTGATATTCATTTTATATGTAGTTTCGTTAATAATCGGTTTGTCAAGTTCGGTGCCGAATAAAGACCACGTTCCGCTGCTGATGAAAGCGAAATTTCCTTCGGGACACGGTACGGAGCTTATGGCAGACTGTGTATCATGTTCGCAAACGGCAATTACCGGAACAGGTTCCGTTCCGCATTCATTGCATACATTTTCGCTGAGATAACCGATAACCGAACCGCTTTTAATAATGGGTGCAAAAATATCGGAGGGAAGTTCCGTTTTTTCAAGGAGCGTTTCCGACCAGCTGTGCTTTTTTGCATCAATGATTTGTGAAGTGGTGGCAATAGAATATTCGGTTGACATTTTCCCTGTCAGCATATATGCAAACAAATCCGGCATAAAGAGCAATTTATCTGTTCTTTCAAGAAGTTCCGGACGTTTGTTTTTTATGGCAAGAAGTTGAAACAGGGTATTGAATTCCATAAACTGAATACCCGTAATATTGTATATTTCTTTTTTGCCGATATATTTTTCCGTTTCTTCAATAATACCCGCAGTTCTTGTATCACGGTAATGAACGGGATTTTCGATAAGACAGCCCTGCTTATCAAGGAGACCGAAATCCACACCCCATGTGTCAATGCCGATACAGTCAAATCCTCCTGCATTTTTTGCTTTAATGATTCCCTGTTTGATTTCGTGGAAAAGACGTAATACATCCCAGTACATCGTACCGCCCACATTAACGGGATCGTTTGAAAAACGGTGAATTTCTTCCAGGGTGATTTTTTCTCCGTCAAATTTTCCGATAATCGCTCTGCCGCTTGATGCTCCAAAGTCAAAAGCGAGTACATTTTTCATTTTGATACCATACCTTTCAAAAAATTATTCGATTACAACACCTTTTTTGATAATAATATTGGCATAGATCGCCGTTTCACCGGTGGATACAATCGCATAGGCATTTTTAGCTCTTTCATAGAAATCAAATCTTTCAACAAGTTCAAAACTTTTTTCGCCTTCATTTTTTTCTACGATTTTTTTGTATTCTTCCCATATGGGAGGACGTGAAGAAGCATCGCCGTTATCCATAAGAGCAACGGGACTATCAACGTAAGTGTCAAGAGGGAAGAGTTTTAATATGGCATCAAGAACATCCGGAACACTATGACCGTCGCAGCGGACAAGTCTTTTTGCACAGTTTGCGGCAGGAAAATTTCCGTCGCCGATAACAAGTTCGTCTCCGTGTCCCATTTCCATGAGAATTTTTAAAAGTTCGGGAGTTAATACAGATGAAATTCCTTTTAACATGATTTTACTTCCTTTCAAAATTATATTTTAAATATTATATAATGAATACAGTTGATAGTAAACACCTTTTTTGCCGTATAATTCTTCGTGAGAACCTTCTTCCACGATTCCGTCTTCGGTAAGAACAAGGATTTTTGTGGCATTTCTGATCGTTGTAAGTCTGTGGGCGATGGTGAAAGTGGTACGTCCCTTTGCAAGTTCTTCAAGGGATTTTTGTACATACATTTCACTTTCATTATCAAGTGCGGAGGTGGCTTCATCAAGAATAAGTATGGGCGGATTTTTCAGGAAAACTCTTGCGATTGATATTCTCTGTTTCTGACCGCCGGAAAGTTTTACTCCTCTTTCCCCTATAAATGTGTCGTATCCCTGAGGCATAGACCTGATAAATTCATCTGCACCCGCTTTCTTTGCCGCTTCGATTATTTCTTCATCAGTGGCATTGATTTTACCGTATGCAATATTTTCTCTTATAGTTCCGGCAAACATATAAACATCCTGTTGTACCACGCCGATTTGAGAACGTAATGATTTTAATGTAACGGTGCTGATATCCTGACCGTCAATGAGTATTTTACCGGAATCGGCATTATAAAATCTCGGAATAAGATTGCAAATTGTAGTTTTACCTGCTCCGGAGGGACCGACAAGAGCCACATTTTCTCCGTGAGCGATATTTATATTTATGTTGTTGAGAACATAGTTCTCTGTTCCTTCATATTTGAAGGAAACATTTTTAAATACAACATTGCCTTTTGATATTTTTATTTCTTCGGAATTTTTCTCGTCATCAATTTCCGTAACTTCCGTCATAATTTCATCAAAACGCTCAATTCCCGTCATACCTCTTTGGAATTGTTCCATAAATTCCACAATTCTTCTGATTGTATTGAGAAGTGTTGAAACCATAAGAAGATATGCCATGAGTTCTCCGGGTGTTATCGTACCGTTTCTCATACATAATCCGCCGACGATAACAACGGTGATATACATAATTCCGTCGAAAACTCTTGTTGTGGTATGAAATCCTCCTAAATATTTATATGAAAGGGATTTTATTTTAAGGAATTTATCGCTTCCCTTTTCAAATTTTTCCTGTTCAACGCTTTCGTTCGCAAAGGATTTAACAACTCTTATTCCCAGCAGAGAATCTTCTGTTTTTGCATTGACTTCACCGATTTCATAACGCTGTTTTTTAAAGGTGTCCTTCATTTTTCCGTTATACTTTACCGAGAAGAAAAGCATAAACGGAAGAATGAAAAAGATTATTAAAGTGAGCATAATATTTCTTCTGCAAAGAATAATAAATGCCACAATAATTTTTACACCTGCTATAAAAAATTCTTCCGGGCAGTGATGGGCAAATTCCGTTACTTCAAAAAGATCGGTTGTAATCCTGGACATTAACTGACCGACTTTGTTATTGTCATAATATGTAAAGGAGAGATTTTGCATATGAGCAAACAGGTCGTTTCTCATATCCGTTTCGATTTTTACACCCATAATGTGTCCGATGGTGGACATATAATAACTCGCTATTGCATCTATTATTCTGAGAAGAATATATATTCCTCCCATTGATAAAATCAGTTTCACCGTTAAACTTTTAATATCCGTTGTTCCCGTATCGGTTATTTTTTCAACTATTAACGGCAGGACAAGTTCACAAACGGTGGTAAGCGATGCACAAAACAAATCTAATATTAAAGTTCCTTTATGTTTTTTGAAATAAGGTAAAAATCTTTTTATCAGTTCAATGTTTGAGTGCTTTCTGTTAAATCTTTTAGACATTAAAATCTTCAACTCTCTTTAATAATTTTTTTGCTTGTTCTGAAACATTATCCGGACAGGGACTTCCTTTGGGAGTTCTCATGGAAACGCATCTTTCGAGAGAAATTGCTTCATAAACGCCGTTGTCAAAAAGTTCGCAGACTTTTTTATATTCCTCAATGGGAAGAGTGTCAAGAGTAAGTCCTTTTTCTATGCAAATTGCAACGATTTCACCTGTTGCCTTATACGCATCTCTGAAGGGGAGACCTTTGGAAACAAGAAAATCCGCACAGTCTGTGGCGTTAATAAATCCGCCGAGAGCGGCTTTTTTCATGTTAGACGGTATAACAGTCATAGTTTCAATCATGGGAATGAATGCCGTCAGACAAAGTTTTACGGTATCAACGGCATCAAAAATCGCATCCTTATCCTCCTGCATATCCTTGTTATATGCAAGGGGCAAACCTTTCATGAAGGAAAGCAAGGTCATAAGATCACCGTAAACCCTGCCCGCTTTACCTCTGACAAGTTCGGCAATGTCGGGATTTTTCTTTTGAGGCATAATGCTTGAACCTGTTGAAAAAGCATCGTCAAGTTCAATAAACTTAAATTCCCACGAACACCAAAGAATTATTTCTTCGCTGAATCTTGAAAGGTGCATCATTAATATTGAAATTCCGCTTGCAAGTTCGATACAGAAATCTCTGTCCGAAACTCCGTCAAGAGAATTTTCCGTTGCACCCTTAAATCCTAATAGTTTTGCAGAATATTCACGGTCAATGGGGTATGTGGTTCCGGCTAATGCACCGCTGCCCAAAGGAGAATAATCCATTCTTTCATAGCAATCGCAAAGGCGGTCAATATCCCTTAAAAACATTTCACCGTATGCCAATAAATGATGACCGAAAGTGATGGGTTGAGCCCTTTGCATATGGGTGTATCCGGGCATAACGATATCATGATATTTTTCGGCTTGATTTCCTACGGTTCTTACAAGTTCTTTTACCTGTTCAATAAGTGATATGCACTCTTTTTTTAAGTACAATTTTATATCGAGTGCCACCTGGTCGTTTCTGCTTCTTGCAGTATGAAGACGTTTCCCCGCATCTCCTATTCTTTTTGTTAATTCCCCTTCAATAAATGTATGAATATCCTCTGCGTCGGGGTCAACGGAAAGTGTTCCGTCTGTAATTTCGGCTTTTATTTTATTTAATTCGCTGACGATTTTGTTTTTGTCATCATCGCTGATAATATTCTGCTTTCCCAACATTGTTGCATGAGCGATACTTCCCTCAATATCTTCCTTATACATTCTGCTGTCGAAAGAAATTGATGAGTTAAAATCATTTGTTTTTTTGTCTGCTTCTTTTGAGAAACGTCCTGCCCAAAGTTTCATTGTCTTTATCCTTTCTTTTAAAAAATAAAGGGCTGAAAATATATTTCAACCCTTTAATTTTAATTATTTTTTTCCGTATTGTCAAGCGGATGATTATTTATTTTCTCTTTCTGCATCAAGAATGGCTTTAACTTTAATCGGAAGACCGAAAAGATTGATAAATCCTGCGGAATCATTTTGGTCATATACTTCATCTTCATCGAATGTTGCAAAGGCTTCGCTGTAAAGTGAGTAGGGTGAAGTTGTACCCGCATTGATGATATTTCCTTTATAAAGTTTGAGTTTTACATCACCCGTAACCGTTTCCTGTGTCTTGTCAACAAAAGCGGATAATGCTTCACGCAAAGGAGTAAACCATTTTCCGAAGTAAACAAGTTCCGCAAATTGCTGAGCAACGAGAGATTTATAATGCTGTGTATCTCTGTCAAGACAAATTGTTTCAAGGACTTGATGTGCTCTGTAAAGGATAGTTCCGCCGGGAGTTTCATAAACGCCTCTTGATTTCATTCCCACAAGACGGTTTTCAACCATGTCGATAATACCGATACCGTTTTTACCGCCGATATCATTGAGTTTTTTAACAATGGAAACGGGATCCATTTTCTCTCCGTCAATGGCAACCGCTTCACCTTTTTCAAAGGAAATTGTTACATATGTGGGCTCATCCGGAGCGGCTTCCGGAGAAACGCCTAATTCAAGAAATCCCGGTTTATTGTAATCGGGTTCGTTTGCGGGATTTTCAAGGTCAAGACCTTCATGGGAAAGATGCCAAAGGTTTTTATCCTTGGAATAGTTCGTTTCTCTGTTTATTTTAAGCGGAATACCGAGTTTTTCCGCATATTCTATTTCATCTTCACGTGATTTGAATTCCCATGTTCTCCAGGGAGCGATTATATGCATATCGGGAGCAAATGCTTTAATGGCGAGTTCAAAACGTACCTGGTCATTTCCTTTTCCTGTACAGCCGTGGCAAATTGCATCCGCACCTTCGGCTTTGGCAATTTCCACAAGTCTTTTTGCGATAATCGGACGGGCAAATGCCGTACCGAGAAGGTATTCGCCTTCATAAACTGCACCTGCTTTGATGGAGGGATAAATATAATCCTTTACAAAAACATCGTTAAGGTCTTCGATATAAAGTTTTGAAGCACCTGTTTTGATTGCTTTTTCTTCAAGTCCGTCAAGTTCCGTTCCCTGACCGACATCACCGGAAACTGCGATTACTTCACAGTTGTTATAATGCTCTTTGAGCCAGGGAATTATAATAGAGGTATCAAGACCTCCCGAATAAGCGAGTACTACTTTCTTAATCTCTTTCTTCATGAATTTGTCCTCCAAATCAGTTGATATACACTATTATACACGCTTTTTGCATAAAATCAAGTATTTTATAAATATTTATACATAGTTTTTGCATATTCGACATTTTATACAAATTACAAATAAATAATTGTACAGAAACTATAAATTTCGTACGTAGGGAAAGATATTTAATAAGTGAACGGACAGGCTCTTGCTATAATTTTAAAGCAAAGTTTTAATCGTAAAAAAGGGCTGTTGCATTTAGATGCAGAAAGTGTTTTCTTTGTCCCGAAGGCGTACATAGGTACGTCGAGTGGGCAAAAAAACACTTAGAAAAGCAAAATGATATAATAATCAAATTGAATAATCATAAAAAATGACGGTTATAAAAAATAAAACTTTTTTACAACCGTCTTTTAATAATATATTTTCGTTTGTTTTTCGGTCTGCGCTAAATGCAACAGCCCTTTGGTTGATTATTTATTCCATTTGCGGGGTATGGCTTCGTAGTCCGGCAGGTTAGTCAATTCTCCTCCGCTTCCTTCATTGATACGGCGAATACCTAATTCAACCATATCCGCATACAGTTGTTTGCCGGCGGTAACCCATGAAGAGTTAAGGTTGATTCTTGAAAATTCCGAAACCTTGTTACAGGCTTTCCAATATCTCCAGCTTATTTCCGAAAGACGGACATTTTTAAGCTGTTCGGGAGTTAAATTCGCTTTTTTTGCATCTTCCCAAAGTTTGTTTATATTTTTAATATCACAACTGTTGAGATTGAGAACGGATTTATCCGTCATATCTGCATAAATTCCCATATGATATCTTCCGAATACGTTTTTAGTTCCCGTTTTGTTCATTGTCATATGAAGATATTCAAGAATATAGGGTGCGGCATTTCCGTAGTAAGCGTTGCAGAATTCCGTCATATATTTTTCTAAATTGATGTTTGGATTCCACATAAGATTTGCGAGAAGATAAGCTCTTAATTCCGCAAATTCACCGTTACATTCTCCGGCACTGTAGTTACCTTCTTCGTAAATTCCTATGGCATTACAGTCAATGAAGAATTGAATGTTAGGTTGAATTACCTGAAAATCAGGGAAAGGTCCGTTATAGTTTGCATAGTTTGTTGTATAGTCCCAGATGTAAAGAGTTTTACATATATTTTTCCACGCAAGAATGTCTTCACAGAATTCTTTATTGTCGGGACAGGTTTTATCCGAAATGGGATGTGCAAAGCAACATTCTATTGAGCAAAGACGGACAATTACATTGTCAAGAGGTTTTGTAATTGAGGGAGCTTTTCTCGTATATTGATAAGCAAACGTATCAATTTTAAGATTTGGATAGTCGTTCTTAATGTTTGCGGCTATTGCGTTGGCAAAACGAATCATAGTACCGGCATGACTGCCTTCCTGTTTGTCGATCTTTTTGCAGTTTTCGCAAACACAATAGTTTGTATTATCGTTTTGTGTAACGGAAATAATTTCCGCATCGGGATTATTTTTAAGAATACTTCTTACGGAAGCGATTGCAACCTCAAGAGTTTTCGGGTTTGTCAGACAGGGTTGATCCGTTGTCCTTTTGTTTGTCTTTACACCGAGAGCGAACATTTCCGGATCGGTATTAAAATATGATGAGGGAACAAGTGAGGACATTGTGTGGCAAAGTCCGCCTGTATAACCCATGGTACCGCCGTTTTCGGGAGACATAGATCTGTATGAATTTCCGTTAAGTTTGTTGGCAAGACTGTATGTAACGTCATGGGGACTTATCCAGTCTGTTTCTCTGTATTCAAGAGGAGGAACGTATGTATAATTTATTTCCTTCGGAATTTCAAGTTTATTTGCTGTGGGAATTACACTGAGAGTTGATGTAAACCAACGGCAGTTAAAATAATCCTCAAGGAATGTAAATACGGCATATAAAACGCCACGTTTTTCTCCGCCGGAGATTACGATTTTTTTATCGTATGTTTTGATGAAAACGCCTTCATTACCCAGCTTGTTACGGTTAATATTTAACCAGCCGCTGTTTTCACGGTTTGTTTTACCTACGATAATTTCTTTTAATTGTTCCGGTGTTGTATCGGGAACGATTTTGATTGTTTTTGAAGAAATCTGATTAAGATATTTTTGCAGAATATCAGCAGCATTTTTATCGGAAGCAGATGCGTTGTTTCCGATAACGATAACATAATCATCGGTGATTTCCATTTTTTCAACATCCTCCTGTACGGGCTGAGGCTCTGTGGGAGTCGGTTCGGGATTGGGTGAAAAAACACCTAAAAATGATAAAATCGCCAAGGAAACGGAAAGAATCCATGAAATAATTCTGAAACTTTTATTCATTATATATTCTCCTCTCTGAAATCAACTATAAGTTCATTGTGTTCTGTTTCAAGTTTGTGATAATAAATACCCGCAGCATCAAACATTCTTTTTGAAGCCTTTGTGGAAGGAGTATCACGGTATTTGTCGGAAATATAAATTACTTCCTTTATTCCTGTTTGAATAATTGCTTTTGCACATTCATTGCAGGGGAAAAGAGGAACATAAACCTTGCAATCCTTTAAACTTGTTCCGGAATGATTTAAAATAGCATTTAATTCCGCATGGCAAACGTAAGGATATTTTGTGTTATATTCTTCTCCGGTTCTGTCCCAGGGAAAATCGTCATCATTGCAACCGATAGGGAACCCGTTATATCCGACGGACATAATTTTATTGTTTTTGTCAACAATACATGCTCCGACTTGAGTGTTGGGGTCTTTACTTCTCTGGGAAGCGAGAATTGCGACACCCATAAAGTATTCATCCCATGAAATGTAGCCTTCTCTTTTACTCATTCTCATTCTCCTTTCCGAAATATTTCCGAGGTTTATTTTATCACAATTTTTTTGTTAATGCAACAAATTTTATGTTATAAACATTTTTCTTGAAATTTGTATCACTTTGTGGTAAAATTCAGTCGAAAAAATTCGGAGGATAATCAAATGAAAATAGTTCTTGCACCGGACAGTTTTAAGGGTACTTTGTCATCTGCGGAAATTTCCGAAACTTTAAAGAATGTACTTACAAAAAATAATGATAAAATTACCGTGGAGTCTTTACCTGTTGCAGACGGCGGAGAAGGAATAACGGAATGTTTTGAAAAAATAACAGGCGGTGAAAAGATTTTCGCCACCGTAACAGGTCCTAATTTTCAAAAGGTAAAGGGATATTTTCTCCTTTGCGGTGATACGGCGGTGATTGAAAGTGCATGTGCGGCAGGATTAAGCCTTGCCGATCCTACGGATGCAAAATCCACAACCACTTACGGAGTGGGAGAATTGATAAAAGAAGCCGTAAATCACGGAGCAAAGAAAATAATACTCGGTCTCGGAGGAAGTGCTACAAATGATTGCGGTGCCGGAATGGCCGCTGCCTTAGGCACGGAGTTTTATAATGAAAAGGGAGAAAAATTTATTCCCGTAGGCAAAACATTAAAGGATATAAAGAAAATAAAGTTTTCCGAAAAATCTCATATAAAATTTACGGCACTGTGTGATGTTAAAAATCCGCTTTACGGAGAGAACGGTGCTGCATATATTTATGCAAAACAAAAAGGTGCAACGGATGAAGAAATAAAACTTCTTGATGACGGATTGCGTCATATCGGAAAAGTGATTGAAGAATACGGCGTGAATGTTTCCGAAATTCCCGGAGGCGGAGCTGCAGGAGGAATGGGAGCGGGTGTTGTTGCTTTTCTCGGTGGAAATCTTGAACGCGGAATTGATGTTGTACTTGATGAAATGAATTTTGAAGAAAAGGTTAAGGATGCCGATTATATTATTACCGGGGAAGGTTCCGTTGACAGTCAAAGTTTTTGCGGTAAAGTTATTGACGGAATTATTGCGAGAAAAGGAAACGCAAAGGTCATTGCCGTTGCGGGAATTTCAAAAATTGATAATTGCAGAAAGTACGGTCTTGAAAAAATTTTCGAAACAAATTACAATCATCTTCCCTTTGAGAAAATTAAAAAAACGGCACATGAAGATTTAGTTCAATGTGCCGAAAAGGTTAAAGAATATTTACTTAAACAAATTTAGTTTCTATTATTTTTTCACATTCTTCGGGAGAATATCTCCAATAATCAATGTGGTTGCTTTTTTCATAGTATTTTATTTTTGAAATAGGATAAGAACGGTCAAAATTATCAACGATAATTAGTTTGATTTTCATTCTTTCGGGAATTATACTTTTTATGTAAACGGATGTGTTTTGTCCTACGTGTACATTTTCCGAAAATTCCGCAAGCCCCGCAAGGTTCGGAGTCAACTCAACGAATATTCCGTAGTTTTCCACCGACCTTACAATTCCCGGTACTGTTTCTCCTACGGAAAATTCCGAAGCATTTTCTTTCCATGTGCCGAGAAGTTCTTTATGTGATAAAACTATTCTTCCGAAATCATCACGGCTTTTTACAACCGCTTTAATTTCTTCGTTTGAAGAAAAGCGTGAATTCGGATGAGGAATTCTCGAAACGGAAATTCCGTCAATGGGAAGCAGTGCATTTATTCCGGCACCGATGTCGGTGAAAACTCCGAAGGATTCCGTGTGGCAAACACGGGCGTTGATAATATCTCCGTATTGCAATGAGGAAATATATTCATCCATACATTCTTGTTGAACATCTTTGCGGCTCAGTATTGCTTTTTCTTCTCCAAAATCGTCTTTTTCAAAGCCGGTGATGTAAAACATAACCGGTTTGTTGACCTTTGATATTATTGCGATATCCTTTGTGCTTCCGTCTTCGATGCCCAAAGCACCTTCAAGACGGGGAATAATTCCCGTCATACAACCTAAGTCAACATGTAAATTATGTTCATTGTCGCAGAGAATTACTCTGCCCTCCAATATTGTTTTTTTATGATAAGCATCGTGAAGATCCTCTGCAGAGCGAAAGGCTTTTTGGTTTTCGGGAGTGTCAATAAGTTTTCCTTCAAGTTGAAATTTAGTCATATTATAAAATCCCCTTTTTCTCTTTTCTTGTTTATTTTATGAATATTCCGTAAGGGGCTTTATTATGATAGATTTTTGTGCTATAATAATAAGATAAAAATATTTTTATTCGGGAGGCGGGTTATGGATATCTGCGTCGGAGACATTATTGTAATGAAAAAGAAACATCCCTGCGGGGCGGACAGATTTCTCGTAAACCGTGTCGGAATGGATTTTAAAATCAAGTGTGAGGGGTGCGGTCATGAAATTATGGCACCTCGTTTAAAGATTGAAAAAAATATTCGCAAGGTAATAAAACCTGCGGAAGAACAGTGAAATTTCTGATTTATTATTTCGTATTTTCGGAGGATAAAAATGCTGGATAAATTAGCGAATGTGGAAGAACGTTTTGAAACGGTAAATAAGGAGATTTGCAAACCCGATGTGGTGGCCGATCTTGAAAAATATAAAAAACTTATGCAAGAAGTAAAACAGCTTACTCCCATTGTTGAAAAGTACAGAGAGTATAAGAAAACCATGGAAAGTTTTGAGGAGGCAAAAGCCCTCCTTGAAGCAGGGGGAATGGAAAAGGATTTCCGTGAAATGGTTCAGGAGGAATTTGACTTTTCAAAAGAAGAATGTGAAAGAATAAGTGAAGAATTAAAAATTTTACTTTTGCCGAAGGATCCCAACGACGATAAAAATGTTATTATAGAAATTCGAGGCGGTGCCGGAGGTGAAGAGGCATCACTTTTTGCCGGGGTATTATTCAGAATGTACTCCATGTATGCCGAAACGAAAAGATGGAAAACCGAAATACTTAATGCAAATGAAACTGAATTAGGCGGATTTAAAGAGGTCAGTTTTATGATAGAAGGTGAGGGAGCGTTTTCACGTTTTAAATTTGAAAGCGGTGTTCACCGTGTTCAACGTGTTCCCGAAACGGAATCACAAGGCAGAATTCATACGTCAACGGTAACCGTTGCGGTTCTTCCCGAAGCACAGGATGTTGATGTGGAAATAAATCCTTCCGATTTACAGATCGATACTTTCCGTTCAAGCGGTGCAGGCGGACAGCATATCAATAAAACGGAATCCGCAATCAGAATAACTCATATTCCCACGGGAACGGTGGTTGAGTGCCAGGATGAAAGAAGTCAGTATAAAAATAAAGATAAAGCAATGAGAATTCTCCGTTCAAGAATTCTTGAAGCTGAAAGAGAAAAGCAAAATGAAGCTATTGCGGGGGAAAGAAAAAATCAAGTAGGTACAGGGGACAGAAGTGAAAGAATCAGAACGTATAATTATCCTCAGGGCAGAGTCAGCGATCACAGAATAGGTCTTACATTGTACCGGTTGGAAGCAATTCTTAACGGCGATATTGATGAAATAATTGATGCACTTATTACTGCGGATACCGCAGAAAAACTGAAAGCAGCAGATGAATAAAATGGAAACGAAAGTGATAAAGGTTTCGGCAGATAATATTTGTGAAGCGGTTAATGAGGCTGCCGAAGAAATAAAAAAAGGAAATGTTGTAGGCATACCCACCGAAACAGTTTACGGACTTGGTGCAAATGCATTGGATACGGAAGCGGTGAAAAAAATTTTTCTTGCCAAAGGCCGTCCGCAGGATAACCCTTTAATTGTACATATTTCTTCTTTCGGGGAATTATTTCCTCTTGTGAAGGAGGTACCGAAGGAAGCGGAAATGCTTGCGGAGAAATTCTGGCCCGGTCCTTTGACTATGATTATGCCGAAATCCGACAAAATTCCCGATTCCGTATGCGGAGGTTTAGATACTGTGGCGGTAAGAATGCCGTCCCATCCTGTGATGAGAGAAATAATCCGTTCATCCGGTGTTCCCATAGCGGCTCCGTCTGCAAATATTTCAGGCAGTCCCAGTCCCACAAATGCACATTATGTATATGAGGATATGAAGGGAAAAATTCCTTTGATAATAGACGGAGGCGAAAGTGAGGTCGGCGTAGAATCTACGGTAATTACCCTTGCGGAAAATCCGCCGAGATTACTTCGTCCGGGAGGAATAACTCATTCGGAGCTTGAAAGTGTTTTGGGAAAGGTGGATATAGATAAAGCAGTTCTTTCTCAACTTGAAAACGGGCAAAAGGCTTCCTCCCCGGGAATGAAATATAAACATTATGCACCCGAAACAAAGGTTGTTATTGTAAAAGGAAGTTTGGATAAGTATTTAGAATTTATTTCCGGAAAGAATGAGAAAATCGTATCTCTTTGTTTTGAAGGTGAGGAAGAAAAAATACCTTTTGAAACAGTAACATACGGTAAAATAGATGATTCATCTTCTCAGGCACACCGTCTTTTTGATGCATTGAGAGAGGTTGACCGAAAAGGGGCTGATATTGTTTATGCCCGCTGTCCTTCGGAAGAGGGTGTCGGTTTAGCCGTTTATAACAGATTGCTTCGTTCTGCGGCATTTGATGTCGTGGAGGTTTATTAAGGAGGTCATTTTATGCACGTCATAGGTTTAACAGGTAAAACAGGTGCGGGGAAAAGCACGGTTTCTCAAACGTTAAAAGAACACGGATGTTATATTATTGACGGTGATGTTGTTGCACGTGAAATTCTTGAACCCGGTTCGGATGTTCTTTTAAGACTTGCGGAGGTTTTCGGTGAGGATATCATTAAATATAACGGTGAACTTGACAGGAAATTACTTGCGGCACGTGCATTTGAATCAAGAGAAAAAACGGATGAATTAAATTCAATTACTCACCCCGAAATAAGGAAAAGAGTCAGGGCGGAAACAGAAAAAGCCCGTGAAGAAGGCTTTGAATGTTGTGTGATTGATGCGGCGGCAATTCTTGACAGTGATTGTCGTGAGGATTGCGAAAAGATAGCCGTTGTTTTTGCTCCGTTTGAAGTGAGACTTAAAAGAATTATAGAACGTGATAATATTTCCGTAACCGATGCGAAGAAAAGAGCGGAGGTACAGAAAAGCGATGAATTTTATCTTTCTAATGCGGATATAATTATTATAAATGACGGCGAAGCCGATTACGGTGAGGAAGTAAATAAATTATTAAATTTTATCAGTCGATTAGATGATTGACGGAAAGGATATATTATGGCAGAGGATATTATTGAATTACAGAAGAAACTTTTTTTAAAACAGGAAAATGCAGTCAAACGTATGACAGAGGAAGAAATTAAATGTGCAGATGATTTTTGTGAGGGTTACAAGACATTTCTTCAGGAAAACAAAACGGAAAGAGAAGTAACTGCATTTGCGGAGAAAATCGCAAAGGAAAACGGATTTGTTCCCTTTGATAAAAACGGAAAGTATAAACCCGGAGATAAGATCTATTATGTCAATCGCGGTAAAGCAATTATTCTTGCGGTATTCGGAAAAAAGAGTGTGGCGGAAGGTGTTAAAATTGCGGCGGCACATATTGATTCTCCCCGTGTTGACCTGAAACCCAATCCGTTATATGAGGATTCCGATATTGCTCTCTTTAAAACTCATTATTACGGCGGAATAAAAAAATATCAGTGGACAGCACTTCCGCTTTCACTTCACGGAGTTATTATTAAAAAAGATATGAGCAAGGTCATTGTTAATATCGGTGAAGATAAAAATGATCCGAAGTTCGTTATTTCCGATTTACTTCCTCATCTTGCGGCAGAGCAGATGAAACGTACTCTGAAAGACGGAATTCAGGGAGAAGAACTTAATGTTATCGTAGGAAGCCGTCCCTTTAAATCTGACGAAGGAAGCGAACTTGTAAAACTTAACATCCTTTCAATTTTAAACGAAAAATACGGTATTACCGAGGAAGATTTTCTCAGTGCGGAACTTGAATGTGTTCCGGCGATCGATGTTTGCGATATCGGTTTTGACAGAAGTTTGATCGGTGCATACGGACACGATGACCGTGTTTGTGCTTATCCGTCCCTTATGGCTGCCGTTGACTGTAAAGAGCCTGAATATACGGCAATAACCGTATTGACCGATAAAGAGGAAATCGGAAGCGAGGGCAATACCGGACTTAAATCGGGATATCTTCCTTATTTTATTGCAGACCTTGCCCGTCTTGCGGGAGTTCAGGTACATGATGTTCTCAGCAAATCGGAATGTCTTTCCGCAGATGTTAATGCGGCATTCGATCCTACATTTCCCGGAGTTTTTGAAAAAGCAAACAGTTCTTTTGTAAACAAAGGTATTGTTGTTACAAAATATACGGGAGCAGGCGGTAAAAGTTCCACATCCGATGCAAGTGCGGAATATGTGGGTAAAATCAGAAAGATTTTTGATGATGCTGATGTTGTCTGGCAGCTTGGCGAACTGGGAAAAGTTGATGCCGGAGGCGGTGGAACGGTTGCAAAATATATCGCAAATCTTGATGTCGATGTTGTCGATGTGGGAGTTCCCGTTCTTTCAATGCACGCACCCTTTGAAGTTGTTTCAAAGATTGATGTCTATATGGCATATAAAGGTTTTTCATCATTTTTTGCGGCAAAATAAAAATAAACAGTTGTTTGTTTCGTTTGGAGCAAACAACTGTTTTTTACTGAAATTTATGATTGATAGTATTATTTTGTAAACACAGGCGACGGTCTCCTGAATAACCGCCCCTGTGTTTATTTTGTTTCCCTGACACGCAGAAGTCTGTTGTGCTATACTGTTTCCCGTAAATTTTTATATGACCTTATTTTATCACAATAATCAGAAAAAAATCTTTACAGGTACGGAATAAGGTTTTTGTACAAAAAATCAAACTTTTATATGCAGTTTGTTTAATACTGTAATTTGTGATCAAAAGAAAAAAATTACATTAAAATACAACTGTCAAAATATCGTTCATAAGCTTTATATCCATTGTTAATTATCATATTTATTATTTCATTATCTGCACCTTTGAATGAATATAATTCTTTGAAGTTTTGATTAAAAAAACCGCCTTCAAGATCTATTGAACCTTCTCCAAGGTATTCTAAAGAGTAAATATTGTTTTTATATAACAGAGTATTGAATTCTGCATGTGCGTATTCACCCACGAAACTATCCGGCGAATAAGAACAAGTTAATATTTCGGAACTTTCTTTGTTTTCACATAATTTGATTT
>JAZUKF010000165.1:0-1747 GCA_045643165.1 Acutalibacteraceae bacterium
CATATTTGTATAACAACCCTCTTTCTCAAGAACCTTATCCGCTATTTGACGTTTATATCGGAAGCACCGGCACCGACACAGGTTACTGCGGTGAAGTGAAAAATATAAGCGTTAAATCATATAAAGCCGAAGGGGAGGGAAAGTGCTATACCAATCCCGTTTATCCTAACAGTGCCGATCCTTTTGTGCTTAAAGAAGGCAGTACATATTATCTTTATGCTACAAATTCCGGTGAAGGATTTATTGTTTCAAAATCAACCGACCTTGTGAACTGGACTTCCTGCGGACTTGCCGCAAAGAAGGGTGATATTTACGGTGAATATTATTTCTGGGCACCGGAGGTTTACAAATATAACGGCAAATTCTATCTGCTTTATTCCGCCGAGGAGCATATTGCTCTGGCAGTATCAAATTCTCCCGAAGGACCGTTTGTGAAAACATCCGACGGTTTTCTCGTTGAGAACAAGGCAATAGACGGTCATTTTTTCTTTGACGATGACGGGAAAATTTATTTTTATTACGCAAGCAACGGAATAATGGGTTGTGAAATGAATAAAGATTTGTTGTCGCTTAAAAAGGAAACACTTACCTGTGTTCTGTCTGATGAAGGCAACGGCTGGGTGGAAGGACCCTTTATACTCAAACATAACGGCACATATTATCTGACTTATTCCGGTAATGATTATAAGAGGAAAGACTACCGTGTTTGTGTTGCAACCGCTTCATCACCGCTTAATAAATTTATAAATGATGAAAGCAATCCTGTTCTTACACCGGATACATTTATCTGCGGAACAGGTCATCACAGTTTTGTATATTCTCCCGACGGAAGTGAACTGTTTATTGCATATCATTCACATTTAAGCGATATAATAGTTGAACCGAGACCGCTGTGCATAGACAGGGTAAAGTTTGTCCCCACCGCAAGCGGAATTGATGCTCTTACAATTTACGGACCTACAAAAACACCGCAAAAATATCCGCAGTAAAAAATGCTTGAATATGAAAAGAAACTGTGTTATAATTTTCAGGTAAAATTTGTAAATAAAGGAGTTATTTTATGATTATTTCTCTTATTGTTTTTCTTATCGCCATGGGTGCAACGGTGCTGTTCAATTACTGTTACCCTATATGGATCATGTGGATGTACGGCGTAAGCTTCGCCGTGCTGTCGCTATCGGCAGGTGCATTTGAATTTATCTGCGCGAAAAAGAAGGAGAAAAAGCATCCGATCGTCAACGCATTGATTGCGGCAGTTGGTTTTGCCGCAGGCTTTGCGGGAATTGCCTATCTGATAAACAATATCATTTTCGATGCCGGTAAGGCTTCACTTTCCGCACATATTATAATAGTAATAGTTGCAATATTCTTTTCGGTTTACCTGTATTTATGTACAAAAAACACGGGAAAGAAGATGCTGATAAATGTTATTGCGATAGTGTTGGCGGTTGCAGTATCTTGTGTTCCGCTGACAAATGATTTAATGAATATGTACCGTTTGGCTCATGCAAAACCAAGCGCTACTCCCACAGGTTTTTCGCAGTTTACGGAAAAAGAAAGAGAACTGTGCAATAATGCTGATTTTTACGTTTCTCCCGACGGTAACGACGAAAATGACGGCAGTTTTGATAAACCCTTTGCAACGATTGAAAAAGCACGTGATTCTGTGCGTAAACTTGATAAAACAGGCAGAAACGGAATAACCGTTGCACTTAAAGCGGGTGAATACAGAGTTAAAACCATAGAA
>JAZUKF010000166.1:0-3495 GCA_045643165.1 Acutalibacteraceae bacterium
ATCATCTTCTTCTCCTCCTTTGATTTCGTCAATTCTTTCCTTACATACGAACAGCATAACACCCACGATCAAAACAGGAACAATGCCCAAAATAAATTTCCATATTCCGTCAAGAAGTGAAATAAGCAGAATAAAATAAAACACATAATACAAAACAACGATCCCTGTTATTACTATCGGTGCAATAATTTTCTTTTTATGATTATTATTCATAATCCGCCTCCGAAAGATTGACTCAACAGTATTATATTACGCTATAATTCCAATGTCAATCATTTACGAAAAACCGAAAATATAAATTTGACCTTGCAGGATTTCCCCCGCAAGGTCTTTTGTTATTTTAATACCACACAAATCCCAAAAGGAAATATCTTATATAGTATTGCCATAAGGAGTATGTAACATGAACTTTAACTGTCTTTTCGGCAGGATTACCGTTTTTGTCGGTATAAGTACATTTTACAAGGCAATCGCCTGTACCGTAAGCGGTTACGACTCCCCTTTCATCAACGGAAATAAGCGAAGAATCGTCCGTTCTCCACTTTACGTCCGTACCGTTGGGAGCGGTTATCTGAGCTGTCTTTGAATAATTCATATTAACCGTTTCAAGTTTTATCTTATCAACAAATTTAACCTCGTAATTTTCCTCATTTGGAAGCCGGATAACGGTTTTGTTATTTTCACGGCTCATTATTATACCCGCATTTGAATGCATCAATTCTTTATCCACTACTCCTGCAACAGTTCTTCCCACAACCGTTCCCGTACTTTTTTCGGTAACAACAATATCTTTTGCTGTTTTGTACGTCTTTTCGTGAGAAGTCCTTTCGGCAAGCATTTCTTCCTTTGTCATTGTTGCGGTGAAACATAAATATGTTTCGATTTCGTGAGCATGTGTAAATTCCCTGTCGGCATCCTTCATCATTCTCAAAAGAACCTGAATACGAAATCCGGCAAGTTTCTGTATAAGTTCACCGTATTTTGCATATATGTCCTCCGGTAACAAAGTTTTCAGAAGTATTTCCGGAGTTGCGTTATTTACGTCTATTCCGTTTGAACTCAGTAAATCACGGGCGTATGAAAGCCCCTCTTTTTCAACGATATAATCCGCCGCCGCTTTGAAGCCGTCAGAAGAAAAAGGAAGCATCCATGACAAGACCATATTCACGATACAATCGACAAAAACTTTATTATCAAAAGAAAGATCGCTTTCAGCAACTGCGGGACAGAAGGTGGTGGTGAAAAATTCGTACAAACTGAATTTTTTATACCCTGCGATTTCCTTCTTTTTATACATCTTTTCGACGGTGGGATAATCCTTCAGGATTTTTGAAACGGTTTCGTAAACATCCTTTTCACCGTTTTCGGAATACTTATAATCGGAACTGCGGAATTCTCTGTACTTTTTATTCATCTTCTGATAATAATAATTATAATTCAGATATTCATATTTTCCTTCGGCAGTTTTGATTTTTCCCGTTCCGTTTGTCTTGCTGGGAAGTGTCAGAGTACGACCGTATCTGCCGTAGCCCCAGCCGGCGGGCATAAATCTTCCCACAAGGTCCTCCGGATTTATGATATTGAAAATACAATCATATTTCTTATCGTTTATATCGCTTTTTCTCGAACAACCGGGTGCGGCAAAAGTATATGTATAGATATCTTCCGCCGAAACATATTTTCCCGAATCAATCAAATCCTTTGCGGTGAGATTTACAATGGCGGCACCTCTGCTATGACCGGTAAGGAGGATTTTCATATTATCCGTATTCGGAATATACTGCTTTATGTATTTATCTAAAATACCGTTTTCACAGAGAATAAAATCTTTTGCCTTTAAAAACCCCTTATGTACTTCACCCGTACCCGGATCGAAATTAGTGTACCACTGCGAACCGGTAGTACCGTTAAGACAAATCACCAAAAGAGTATAGTCTTTATCATTTATTTTCACCGTTTTATGAGCAAGGGCATAATCAACTTCATCGTTTCCGGTGTAATAAGCGTACTGCAAATCAGACAAACCGAGTTTACCGCAATAATAATTATTTATGGTATATGAGTAATAATGATGATAACAAAGATATGCCGAAACCGTGGCAAGATTAACATTATATTCATAGGAACTTTCCTTAAAATCATCCGCAGTCAAAGACGGCACCTCCGCACCTGCAACCGTACCGCCGAAGCAAACACTTATAGGCACAACAACAGCGGCAAGACATAAAATCAATGAGATTATTTTTTTCGTAATTCTTTTCATTTAATAAAACCCTTCCCGGATACTCTCTCATTTTTTAATATTATACCAAAAGAGAAAAAAATGTCAATAAAAAATGAATACAAAATAATAGGAAATACCGTTTAGACAGCAAATAGTCAGATGACAGACGTATAACAATGTTTGATAAAAACTATAAACGGTGCGTAGGGCAGGTGCTTGCCCCTGCCGTTCAGACAGCAGATAGTCAGATAACAGTTAATAATTTCGGTCTTTTCTTTTTTGAAAAAATATGGTATTATATGAATGATGTTTTTCGGAAAAGGAGAAATAGATATGTACGAATTGATACAGGTTTCAAACAGTGTTTTTTACGTTCAAAGCCCGGCAAAGATAGGGATAGTGAAAATGAACGATACTGACGTTTGCCTTGTTGACAGCGGAAGTGATAAGGATGCGGGGAAAAAGGTTCGCCGTATTTTAGATGAAAACGGATGGAATTTGAAGTGTATTTATAATACCCACTCAAACGCTGACCATATCGGAGGAAATAAGTATTTGCAATCGCAGACCGGGTGTAAAATATACGCACCGGGTATCGAATGTGATTTTACACGACACACTTTGCTTGAACCCTCTTTTTTGTACGGAGGTTTTCCTTTTGATGAACTCAGGCATAAATTTTTAATGGCACAGGAGAGCGATGCGGAATATCTGACCGATGAGGTTTTACCCGACGGATTTGAAGTTATAGATTTACCGGGACATTTTTTTGAAATGGCGGGATTTCGCACTGCGGATGATGTAGTTTTTTTGGCAGACTGTCTGTCAAGCCGTGAAACATTGGATAAATATAAAATCGGCTTTATTTTTGACGTGGGTGCATATCTCGAAACCCTGGAAAGGGTGAAAAATCTGAAAGCCGAAATGTTCATCCCAGCTCACGCAGAGGCGACAGAGGATATCACACCGCTTGCACAGTATAATATCGACAAGGTGTATGAGGTTGCGGAGATGATTGTTTCCGTATGTAAAGAGCCGATTTGTTTTGAAAAAATTTTGCAAAAACTGTTTGATGTTTACAATCTGAATATGACTTTTGAGCAGTACGTCCTTGTGGGCAGTACCGTCCGCTCCTATCTGTCATGGCTGAAAAATACAGGAAAACTCGATGCATATTTTGAAAATAATATGCTTCTTTGGAGAGAAAAATAACAGACTTAAAATAAAAAATACTTCACTGTCCGATTAATGTCCCAGTGAAGTATTTTTTT
>JAZUKF010000167.1:0-8953 GCA_045643165.1 Acutalibacteraceae bacterium
TTCTGTTCCGCCGGTATGATTTGAAGGATCTTTCTCAGTGTATCTACCGGAAAGGATTGTTCCGCAATCGACACAGTAAAGAATTTCAGTGTTTCCGCCTTCTTTACATGTGGCTTTAACTGCTGCCTTAGTGCTTGTAACTGCATGAGCACAGAACGCAGATGTATTGATTGCGAATGCAGAAAATGTTGCAACGATCATGATAACAGTCATGATAGCAGCTTTGATGCGAGTTGATTTTTTCATTTTTTGTTAACCTCCGTTTTTTTGTCTCTCGACATTTTTTGTGTGTAAACTATTCTACCACACAAGATATGGAAATGTAAAGAGTTTTTTGAAAATTTTTTAAAATTTTTCAGTTACAAAATTGTAATTATTTAAAAATCAGTTTAAAAATTACTCCTTAACTTCCCATTTACAGCGAACAGGTGAAATAATTGCACCTTCTTTTTTAAGTTCGGCAAAAATTTTGTCAACTTCTTTGCGGTCGATTCCGGAAAGAGTTGCAACTTCGCCTGCGGAAACAGGCTTTCCCGCCTCTTTCATTGTTGAAATAATTTTTTCTTTGTTTTCCATTTTAGATACTTCCTTTCATATTTTTACCGATATTTTATCACTTTCAATAAAAAAATACAATCATTTTACAAGAATATTTACATTTTTTATTTGACAAAAATTATTTTTTATGGTATCATATATGACAATCTGTGAGGCGCCGAGATGCCGATGGAATAAAAAGAATATTGAATGGCTGACTTGAGAGTGTTCGGCTGATATTTTTGTATTCCCGTCGGTTTCGGCAGGAATATTTTTGTTTTTGAAATCTTGAAGGAGGAGAATCTGATGGATTTCTTGTTAAAAAACATACTTTCTTATGAGGAAGGCTGTTTTTTAAGGAAGAGTTTGTTCCTTGAAAACGGTCATGTTTGCTCACTTGATAAGAAAGGTGATTTTCAGACTTTGGATTGTGAAAATTGTATTATTATTCCCGGTTTGGTTGATGTTCATGTGCATCTTCGAGAACCGGGTTTTTCTTTTAAGGAAACAATTTTCACAGGAACAAGAGCCGCCGCCCACGGCGGTTATACGACGGTTTTAACAATGCCCAATCTTGATCCGGTTCCTGATAATTATGAAAATCTTAAAATCCAGCTTGACAAAATCAAATCGGACGCGGTGATAAACGTTATACCTTTCGGCTCGGTTACCGTAGGCGAAAAGGGTGAAGAACTTTCCGATATGGATCGTATGAAGGATCACGTGGCGGGCTTTTCCGATGACGGAAAAGGGGTTCAGAGCCGTGAGATGATGAAAAAAGCCATGGAAAAAGCAAAGGAAACGGGTAAAATCATTTCCGCCCACTGCGAGGATAATTCTCTGCTCCACGGCGGTTATATCCATGAGGGTGAATATGCGAAAAAGCATCACCACCGAGGGATATGTTCCGAAAGTGAATGGAAGCCCATTGAAAGGGATATCGAACTTGCAAAGGAAACGGGATGTGCTTACCATGTCTGCCACGTTTCCGCAAAGGAGAGCGTTGAACTTATCCGTCAGGCGAAGAAAAGGGGAATTGATATCACCTGCGAAACGGCACCTCATTATCTTTTGCTTGACGATTTCGGCTTGCAGGAGGACGGAAGATTTAAAATGAATCCGCCTTTGCGAAGTCCGGAGGACAGGAAAGCATTGATCGAGGGCATAAAGGACGGCACGGTGGATATTATCGCAACCGACCATGCACCCCATACGAAAGAGGAAAAATCAAAGGGACTTGAAAAAAGTCTTATGGGTGTTACGGGGCTTGAATGTGCTTTCTCCGTGCTATATACGGAACTTGTGAAAAAGGGGATAATAAGTCTTGAAAGGCTTATCGAACTGATGAGTATAAATCCCGCAAAACGGTTCGGAATAAAAAGGGATAAATCCGATTTCACCGTAATTGATTTATCAAAAAAATATGTTGTAAATCCGGATGATTTTCTTTCTATGGGAAAATCAACTCCTTTTGAAGGAAAGGAAGTTTACGGCGAAGTGATAATGACGGTTTGCGGCGGTAAAACAGTTTATAATAATTTAGGTATAAATACGGAGGTTGAATGAAATGGCAAAGAGAACAGATTTAAAGAAGATTATGATAATCGGCTCAGGTCCCATAGTTATCGGACAGGCGGCGGAGTTTGACTATGCGGGAACACAGGCATGTCTTGCACTTAAAGAAGAGGGCTATGAGGTGGTGCTTGTAAATTCAAATCCCGCCACGATTATGACTGATACTTCCATTGCGGATAAGGTGTATATGGAGCCTCTTACACTTGAATATATTGCAAAAATCATTCGTTATGAACGTCCCGATGCAATAGTACCCGGTATCGGCGGACAGACAGGTCTTAATCTTGCGATGCAACTTGAAAAGAAGGGCGTTCTTGCGGAAAACAGAGTTGAACTTTTAGGCACAAGTTCAAAAAGTATAGAAACAGCCGAGGACAGAGAACTGTTCAAGGAGTTGTGCGAAAGAATAGGCGAGCCCGTTATTCCGTCTGAGATCACATACAGTGTTGAGGAAGCAAAAGAGGCGGCAAAGAGAATAGGATATCCCGTTGTGCTTCGTCCTGCATTCACTCTCGGCGGTACAGGCGGAGGTTTTGCATATAATGAGGAAGAACTTGAGGAAATCGGTGTTAACGCTTTCAAACTTTCTCCCGTTCATCAGGTGCTTATTGAAAAGAGCGTCAGGGGATATAAGGAGATTGAATTTGAAGTAATGCGTGATTCAAATGATAAAGCCATTACTATCTGCGGAATGGAAAATGTTGATCCCGTAGGAGTCCATACAGGCGATTCCATTGTTGTGGCACCTATCCTTTCACTTAATGATAAGGATTTGAAAATGCTTAACGACAGTGCAATAAAAATTATCCGTGAACTGAAAATCGAAGGCGGATGTAATGTTCAGTTTGCACTTAATCCCGAAACAAGCGAATACTTCCTTATTGAGGTTAATCCCAGAGTATCACGTTCATCCGCTCTTGCTTCAAAGGCAAGCGGATACCCCATAGCGAGAGTTACCGCAAAAATTGCCGTGGGAATGGCTCTTGAGGAAATTCCCGTTGCGGGCGGTACGGCGGCAATCGAACCGAGCCTTGATTATATCGTTTCAAAATTCCCCAGATTTCCCTTTGATAAATTCACCTCTGCACCAAACACTTTGGGAACGCAGATGAAGGCAACGGGAGAAATCATGGGAATAGGTTCAACTCTTGAGGAAAGTTTCCTGAAATCTTTCCGTTCACTTGAAACAGGTGTCTGCCATATTCACAACAGGAAATTTGACAATATGACAGAGGAAGAACTTTTTGAATATCTCAAAGAGTTTCATGCGGACGGTATATATGCCGTTGCCGAACTTATTCGTATGGGTGCTGATATTGATAAGGTTCACGAGGTTACAATGATAACCGAACTGTTCTTATCCTCAATCAAAAAAATTACGGATATGGAAAACACCTTGAAAGCCGATAACAGTATCGAAACGCTTAAAAAGGCAAAGGAAATGGGATTTTCCGATAAATATATTGCAAAAATCCGCGGTGTGGAAGAAATTGAAATTTACCGCATCAGAAAAGAAAACAATATCGTTCCGGTTTTCAGAATGGTTGATACGCTTCATACCGGAAAGTATATTCCTTATCTTTATTCATCCTACACAGGTGAAAATGATTCACGTCTTACGGATAAGAAAAAAATCGTCGTTTTGGGAGCAGGTCCCATCAGAATAGGACAGGGTGTGGAGTTTGATTATTCCACCGTTCATGCGGTACAAACCATAAAAAATGAAGGCTATGAAGCAATCATTATCAACAATAATCCCGAAACCGTTTCAACGGATTACACCACCGCAGATAAACTTTACTTTGAACCTCTTACACCGGAGGATGTAATGGCGATTATAGATTTTGAAAATCCCGAAGGTGTAATAGCATCTTTGGGCGGACAGACCGCCATTAATCTTGCGGAGCCTCTTACGAAAATGGGAGTAAAAATAGTGGGTACAGACGTTGAGGCTATTGAAAGAGCGGAAAACAGAGATTGCTTTGAAAAGGTTATGGAACAGCTTCAGATACCTCAGCCGAAAGGACAGGCTGTTACGAATATCGAAGACGGCGTTAAGGCGGCAGAGGAAATCGGTTATCCCGTTCTTGTCAGACCGAGTTACGTTTTAGGCGGCAGAGCGATGCAAATAGTTGCCAACGAATCCGCATTGAGGAAATATCTTAAAACTGCGGTTGAAATTGATGTGGACAAGCCGGTTCTCGTTGATAAATATATCGAGGGAAAAGAACTTGAAGTTGATGCGGTATGCGACGGAGTTGATGTTTTTGTTCCGGGAATTATGCAGCATGTTGAGAAAACCGGTATTCATTCCGGGGACAGTATCAGCGTTTATCCCACATTCAGCGTATCCGGAAAAGTAAAGGGCAAAATGCTTGAATATACAAAAAAATTAGGTTTGGGAATAGGTATTGTAGGTTTATTCAACATTCAGTTTATCGTTGACAAAAACGATAATGTGTCTGTTATTGAAGTAAATCCCCGTTCATCAAGAACAGTTCCTTTCCTTTCAAAGGCAACGGGCTATTCTCTTGCCGATATCGGAACACTTGCAATATTGGGAAAATCCCTTAAAGAGCAGGGAATATTCGGAATTTATCCCGATGAAAAAGAAAGATGGTATGTAAAAGCACCTGCATTTTCCTTCTCGAAAATCAGAGGACTTGATGCTTATCTTTCTCCCGAAATGAAATCCACCGGTGAAGCCATAGGCTATGATGATAAACTTAACAGAGCACTTTATAAGGCACTTCAGGCATCGGGAATGAACGTGATAAATTACGGAACGGTTCTTGTAACCGTTGCCGACAGTGATAAAGATACGGCTCTTCCCCTTGTAAAAAGATTTTATAATATGGGCTTTAATATCGAGGCGACAAAGGGAACGGCCGAATACCTGAGAGATAACGGAATAAGAACGAGAATTGTGGGAAAACTCAACGAGGATGATGATGAAATTCTTGAACTTCTCCGTAACGGCAGAATATCTTATGTAATCAACACAAGCGACGTAAATTCCGAACACGGTATGACCGACGGATATAAAATCAGAAGATGTGCGGTTGAAAACGGTGTAACAATGTTTACATCTCTTGATACCGTAGGCGTACTTCTTGACGTGCTTGAAGAAACCACACTTTGTATCTCAACAATAGATTCATAAGGAGTTGTTATGCGTAATTCGATTTATGAAATTGAGTCAAATAAACTTCTTGCCGACAGAGTTTATGAAGCGGTCCTGACAGGTGATACGGAGGAAATTTTTCCGGGACAGTTTGTGAATATAAAAATTGAAGGGCTGTATCTTCGCAGACCGATTTCCGTTTGTGATATAAATGATAATAAAATTCATCTTGTTTATAAAACCGTAGGTAAAGGCACGGAGAAAATGAGCATGATGAAAAGCGGTGAACACCTTGATTTGCTTACAGGTCTGGGTAACGGATTTGATTTGTCGAAAAGCGGTGAAAATCCCTTGCTTATCGGCGGAGGTGTAGGCGTTCCCCCAATGTATTATCTTGCGAAAATTCTGATTTCACAAGGGAAAAATGTTACTGTCATAATGGGATTTAATAAAAAGGAAGAAATTTTTTACGAGGATAATTTTAAATCCCTCGGTGCGAATGTAATTGTAACAACCGTTGACGGAAGCGTCGGTGTAAAAGGATTTGTAACCGACGGAATGAAAATTGCGGGGGATTACGGTTATACATATTCCTGCGGACCTGAACCCATGCTGAAAGCCGTTTATAATTTTGATGAAACGGACGGACAGTTCAGTTTTGAGGAAAGAATGGGATGCGGGTTCGGTGCATGTATGGGATGCAGCTGCAAAACAAAATACGGAAATAAAAGAATTTGCAGAGACGGACCTGTGCTTGAAAAGGGGGAAATAATATGGTGAATACGAAAGTAAACCTTTCCGGACTTCAACTTGATAACCCTGTTATTCCCGCCAGCGGGACCTTTGGTTTCGGATATGAATTTGCCGAACTTTACGATATAAATATTCTCGGCTCTTTTTCCTTTAAAGGAACGACGAGGGAACCCCGTTTCGGTAATCCCACGCCGAGAATTGCGGAATGTGATATGGGAATGATAAATTCCGTAGGATTGCAAAATCCGGGAATTGACAAGGTGATTTCCGAAGAACTGCCGAAAACGGCAAAATGTTTTTCCAAACCTCTTGTGGCTAATATCAGCGGTTTTTCCGTTGATGAATATAAATACTGCTGTGAGAAAATCAATAAGGAAAAGCAGGTGGGAATAATTGAAGTAAATGTCAGTTGCCCCAATGTTCATAACGGCGGAATGAGTTTCGGCACATCACCGGAAAGTGCCGCAGAGGTAACGAGGGCGGTAAAAAGTGTATGCGATAAACCGGTTTACATTAAATTAAGCCCCAATGTTACGGATATCGTTTCCGTTGCGAAAGCCTGCGAGGAAGCGGGAGCAGACGGAATAAGTATGATAAATACACTTCTCGGAATGAGGATAGATTTAAACAAAAAGAAGCCGGTAATTGCAAATAAATCGGGAGGATTTTCCGGTCCTGCAATAAAACCGGTGGCATTGAGCATGGTTTACCGTGTTTACGAAGCGGTAAAAATCCCCATAATCGGCATGGGGGGAATATCCACGGCGGAGGATGTAATTGAATTTATGCTTGCGGGTGCAACTGCGGTTGAAGTGGGATGTGCAAACCTTGTAAATCCCTTTGCCTGCAAGGAGATTATCGAAGATTTACCCGATACCATGAAAAAATATTCCGTGGAGAGTTTAAGTGATATTATCGGAGGTGCACACTGATGGGAAAAGATGTTATAATTGCCTGTGATTTTGCGGACAGAAAGTCAACGCTTGATTTTCTTGATAAGTTTACGGGGAAAAAACCTTTTGTAAAAATCGGAATGGAACTGTTTTATGCCGAAGGTCCCGAAATTGTCAGGGAGATCAAAAGGAGAGGGCATAAGATTTTTCTTGATTTAAAACTTCACGATATTCCCAACACGGTGATGAAATCAATGGCTGTGCTTTCAAGACTTGATGTTGATATGTGCAACCTTCATGCATCCGGAACCGTTTCCATGATGGAAGCCGCATTAAAAGGCTTGACGAGAGAGGACGGAAGCCGTCCCTTGCTTATTGCGGTAACGCAACTTACTTCCACCGATGAAAAGCGGATGAAAGAGGATTTGTTAATAGAAAAACCGCTTGAAGAAGTGGTAATGCACTATGCATCAAGGGCAAAAATTGCAGGACTTGACGGCGTTGTATGTTCTCCGTTGGAAGCGGGAAAGGTAAAGGAAGTCTGTTCAAAGGATTTTATTACCGTAACTCCCGGAGTACGTTTTGCAGACGGCGATGTGGGAGACCAGGTTCGTATCGCAACCCCGGAAAGAGCGAAAAAGTTAGGTTCCGATTACATTGTTGTGGGCAGACCGATAACGCAGGCTGAAAATCCCGTTGAAGCCTATGAGAGATGTGTAAGAGAATTTGTTGATTAAAGGAGATTTTATAATGGAAAAACTTATTGCAAAGGATTTACTTTCGATTTCGGCTGTATTTTTCAGACCTGAGGAGCCGTTTATATGGGCAAGCGGAATAAAAAGCCCTGTGTATTGCGATAACCGTCTTACACTTTCCGATACAAAAGTAAGGCAGGATGTGGAAACATCACTTGCAAAGAAGATAAAAGAAAATTATCCCGAATGTGAAATTCTCATGGGTACAAGCACCGCAGGTATTGCCCATGCCGCCATAACGGCACATCTTCTTGATTTGCCCATGGGATATGTCCGCTCATCCGGAAAAGACCACGGCAGAAAAAATCAGATTGAGGGTAAACTCGAAAAAGGTCAAAAGACCGTTGTGGTTGAGGATTTGATTTCCACCGGCGGAAGCGTTATAGATACCGTCAACGCATTGCGTGAAGCGGGAGCGGATGTTTTAGGCGTTGTAAGCATTTTCACCTACGGTATGAAAAAAGGTATTGACCGTCTTAAAGAGGCGAATGTTAAAAATGTATCTTTGACGAATTTTGACGTAATAGCCGAAGTTGCCGCCGAAGAAGGATATATTAAACCGGAAGATATTGAAAGATTGATTGCTTTCAGAAATAATCCGGCTGATGAAAGTTGGATAAAATAAATTTTTCCGATAGGAGTATTTTATGAAAAATCTGATAGATATTTTAGATTTAACAACGGAAGAAATAGACGAACTTATTTTGACCGCAAATGATATAATCGACAATCCGAAAAAATATTCTCACGTTTGCGACGGTAAAAAACTTGCCACATTATTTTTTGAACCGTCAACAAGAACACGTTTGAGTTTTGAAGCGGCAATGTATGAATTGGGCGGACATGTAATCGGATTTTCCGAATCCATGTCAAGTTCTGCCGCAAAGGGCGAAAGCGTTTCCGATACGGTGAAAACAGTAAGTTGTTATGCGGATATTATCGCAATGCGACATCCTAAAGAGGGTGCTCCGCTTGTAGCGTCAATGAATGCTTCCGTGCCTGTGATCAATGCAGGAGACGGGGGACATAATCATCCTACGCAGACACTTGCGGATTTGCTTACGATAAAAAGAGAAAAGGGCAGATTTGATAATCTTACTATCGGACTTTGCGGAGATTTGAAATTCGGCAGAACGGTTCATTCTTTGATCGGTGCAATGTCAAGATACGGCAACGTCAGGTTTGAATTGATTTCACCGCCGGAATTAAAACTTCCCGGTTATGTAAAATATGAGGTTTTGAAGAAAAATAATATTTCGTACAATCAGACAACATCACTTGAAGAGGCAATGCCGAAACTTGATATTCTTTATATG
>JAZUKF010000168.1:0-2806 GCA_045643165.1 Acutalibacteraceae bacterium
ACAGGCAAGGAAGAAGAAAAAGATAACGGCTTTTATGCTGAATTCGGAAAATGCTTTGTTGAAATTTCGGTTGTTGATAAACTTTACGACCGTGTCAGAAACTATTTGACAAAGAAGCCTTATTCACAGGAAAAAATAAAATTGAATTTTGAAAACCCTCAGTTTCTCGGAGGTTGGGATAAGAACAAAGAAAGAGATTATCGTTCTGTTATTCTCAGAAAAGATGATTTATTTTATCTTGCTGTAATGGACAAATCAAACAGTAAAGTATTTTTGAATGCACCTCATGGCAGTGATGATTGTTACGAAAAAATGGAGTATAAGTTGTTGCCTGATCCGAGTAAAATGTTGCCCAAAGTATTCTTTGCTCAAAGTAATGAAACTTTGTTCTCTCCGCCCGATGAAATAAATAATATCAGAGAAAAAGGTTCATTCAAAAAAGGAAATAGTTTCAATATTGAGGATTGTCATAAGTTTATAGATTTTTATAAAGATTCAATTTTCAAACATGAAGATTGGTCAAAATTCGGTTTTGTTTTTTCTGAAACGAATGAATATGAAGATATCAGTAAATTCTTCAGGGAAGTTTCAGAACAGGGATATAGTATTGGTTTTTCAAAAATACCTGTTGAATATATAAATAAATGTGTAGAAGACGGGTCATTATATCTTTTCAAAATTTATAACAAGGACTTTTCTGAACACAGTCACGGTACACCGAATTTACACACGCTTTATTTCAAAATGCTTTTTGATGAACGAAACCTTGCCAATGTTGTTTATAAACTTAACGGTCAAAGTGAAATGTTTTTCCGTAGGGCGAGTATAAAGGAAAATGAGAAAGTAGTTCATCCCGCAAATCAGCCTATAGAAAACAAAAATCCCGATAATCCGAAAAAAAGCAGTAAGTTTAATTTTGATATGGTGAAAGATAAGCGTTATACCGTCAATCAGTTTTCGCTTCATGTTCCCGTAACAATGAATTTTAAAGCAGAGGGCGAGGAGTATATAAATAACTCTGTAAGAGAAAAACTTAAATATGCAGAAAATGTAAATGTTATAGGCATAGATCGTGGTGAGCGTAACCTTATATATGTAACGGTTATTAACAGTAACGGTGAAATACTTGAACAGCATTCACTTAATGAAATAATCGGAGATACGGGTTACAAAGTAGACTACCATAAATTGCTTGATAACAGAGAAACAGAAAGAAACAATGCTCGTAAAAACTGGAAAACAATAGGAAATATAAAGGAGTTAAAAGAAGGTTATCTCAGTCAGGCAGTACATGAAATTTGCAATCTTGTAATAAAATATGATGCCGTTATAGCAATGGAGGATTTGAATTCCGGCTTTATGAACAGCCGCAAGAAAGTTGAAAAGCAAGTATATCAGAAATTTGAAAAGATGCTTACCGAAAAACTGAATTACCTTGTCAATAAAAATGCGGATGCAGGTGAAACAGGCGGATTGCTTAATGCTTACCAACTTACAAACAAAGCGGACAAAAGCAGGAATTTTAATCAAGACGGTATTATATTTTATATTCCCGCATGGCTGACAAGTAAAATTGACCCTGTTACAGGTTTTGTAAATTTGTTTAATACCCGTTGGGAATCTGCAACGGCGGTAAAAGAGTTTATCAGCAAATTTGATTCTATACGTTACAATTCTGTTGAAGACATTTTTGAGTTTTCGTTTGATTATTCCGATTTTCCGAGAACGGTGGCAGATTTCAGAAAAAGGTGGACTGTGTGCTCAAACGGTGAAAGAATACGCACTTTCAGAAATCCCGAAAAGAATAATGAGTATGATTGCGAAAAAATAATACTGACACCGGAGTTTAAAAAACTGTTTGCTAAATACGGAATTAGTATTGAAGAAGAATTAAAGAATCAACTCCTCGAAAAAGATGACACAAATCTTTTTAAAGAATTTATGGAATTATTTGCTCTTACCGTTCAAATGCGTAATAGTGTTACCGGTACTTCCGAAGATTACCTGATTTCACCCGTAAAAAACAGTAACGGTGTATTTTTTGACAGCCGTACTTCTTCAGGTGATTTACCGTGTGATGCTGATGCCAATGGTGCATATAACATAGCAAGGAAAGCACTTTGGGCAATAAACGTTATAAAAACAGCAGAGGATTGTACAAAGGCAAAAATATCCGTTTCAAACGCAGAATGGCTTGAATATGCACAAAAAAGTATATGAGTGAAGAAACATTATCAATTTCAAATTTAAATGATTTTATATTTTGCCCTGTTTCGATTTATTTTCATTCACTTGATGCAGATACAGAAAAACTTGCGTATCAGGATGAAGTACAACTGAATGGTTCTGCAGCACACGAAAAAAGTGATAATGGAACATATTCAACAAAAAAAACAATTCTTCAAGCAATTAGCGTATACTTATTGAATAATAATCCCTTTAAATTTCTACTGTTGTAGATCTTGTCTATAACCTGATAAGTCACACGAATAATAATCCCTTTAAATTTCTACTGTTGTAGATAATCGGCTCAACGGCAACGATTACCGGAATAATAATCCCTTTAAATTTCTACTGTTGTAGATAATGTTCATTGTCTGCATAATATCACATGAATAATAATCCCTTTAAATTTCTACTGTTGTAGATCTACTATGTTTTGCATAAAAAAAGAACCGAATAATAATCCCTTTAAATTTCTACTGTTGTAGATACAGCACCGGGTAGCCTTATCCTCTGGGAATAATAATCCCTTTGAATTTCTACTGTTGTAGATGTTTTGGTGTTTATTCTGATTCTTCTTTGA
>JAZUKF010000169.1:0-2894 GCA_045643165.1 Acutalibacteraceae bacterium
ATTTCTTTAAATGAAATAGAAACAAGCAGACACAAAAGTATGGAAAGCATTGTAAAAACAGAAAATCTCATGCCGGATGAAGAAACATTGCTTGAACTTGCGGAATTTTATAAAATATTCGGAGACAGCACAAGAATTAAAATTTTGTTCGCATTATTTGAAAGTGATTTATGCGTTTATCATATTGCGGAAGTTCTTAATATGAGTATGTCTGCCATCTCTCATCAACTGAGAGTTTTAAAACAGTCAAAACTTGTTAAGTGCAGACGTGAGGGAAAAACTATTTTTTATTCCCTTGCAGACAGCCATGTCCGTTCCATTATCGCACAGGGAATGGAACATATTTCAGAATAGGGGTTGATTTCAATGGATGAGGAAGGAAAGAAAGATTTATTTTCAATTATTCTCGGTTTGATTTTATTGCCCGTTGCAATTTTCATTCCGACGGAAATAAAAACAGTTAAAATCTTACTTTTCCTTATTCCGTATCTAATCACAGGATGGGAAATAATCAAAGAAAGCGTGGAAAATATTTTTCACGGTAAAATTTTTGATGAAAATTTTTTAATGACGGTTGCAACTGCGGGAGCATTTTTTATCGGTGAATATCCGGAGGGCGTTCTTGTAATGCTTCTGTTCAGAATAGGTGAACTTTTTGAGCACTACGCAACGGAGAAAAGCAGAAAATCAGTTTCTTCCCTTATGGATATACGCCCGGATTATGCAAATACAGAAAGAAACGGCGAAATAATTATGACCGAACCGGATAAAGTGGAAATCGGAGAAACAATCATCGTCAAACCGGGAGAAAAAATTCCGCTGGACGGTGAAATAATCGAGGGATTTTCAAGTTTAAATACAGTTGCTCTCACCGGAGAATCCCTTCCGAAAGATGTTAAAACAGGTGATACCGTTTTAAGCGGTTGCATAAACCTTAACGGTCTTATTAAAATCAAAGTAAAAAACAGTTTCGGTGAATCCACCGTTTCAAAAATTCTTGAACTTATAGAAAACTCAAATGACAAGAAAACCAAAAGTGAAAGTTTTATCACAAAATTTTCCAAATATTACACGCCCTGCGTTGTTATCGGTGCTGTATTATTCAGTTTAATTTCAATATTCGTTTTCAAAAAGGATACTGCCGAAAGTATCAGAAGGTCCCTTATGCTCCTTGTTGTATCCTGTCCCTGTGCTTTGGTAGTTTCCGTTCCCCTCACCTTCTTCGGCGGTATCGGCGGTGCATCAAAAAAAGGCATACTTTTTAAAGGCTCAAACTATATTGAAGCATTATCAAAAGTAGGTACTGTTCTCTTTGACAAAACGGGTACTCTCACAAAAGGTAATTTTGCCGTATCGGAAATACTTACGGAAGGAATAAGCGAAGAAGAACTTTTATTCTTTGCGGGAAATGCAGAGAAAAATTCCAACCATCCCATTTCATCTTCCGTAAAAAACCTTTGTAAAAAAGATGCCTGTGTAAAAAATGTTGAAGAAATTGCAGGTTGCGGTGTTCAGGCGGATGTTGACGGTCAAAACGTGAAAATCGGCAATGAAAAAATGATGGAAAAATTCGGAATTGATTACAAAAAAGCCGACTCATTCGGTAACACTCTTTACGTTGCGGTTGATGATGAATACAAAGGTTCAATAGTAATTAGCGATGAAATAAAGAATGATGCAAAAGAGACGGTTTCCGATTTGGAAACAATGGGAATAAAAAATATAATTATGCTTACAGGCGACAAAGAAGAAATTGCACATCATATCTCGGAAGAACTTTCATTAAAGAATTATTATGCAGAACTTTTACCGAAGGATAAAGTTGAAATCACATCCGAACAGGTTAAAAACAGCGGTAAGAAAACTGTTTCCTTTGTGGGAGACGGAATTAACGATGCTCCCGTTATCGCCTGCTCGGATGTTGGAATTGCCATGGGTTCTTTCGGTTCGGATGCAACGGTGGAAGCAGCAGACGTTGTTATAATGGATGACAATATTTCCAAAGTTCCTCTTGCGGTAAAGATTGCAAAAAGAACAATGAGAATTGCAAAGGAAAATATCGCTTTCGCTTTAATTGTCAAGGCGGCAGTTCTCATTCTCGCATCAATGGGCATTTCACAAATGTGGATGGCAATTATCGCAGATGTGGGCGTTACGGTGTTAGACGTTCTTAATGCCATGAGAGCATTGAAATAATTAAAAATTTTTTAATAATAATTCAGTTGTAGAAATAATACCATATATGTATATTTTAAATATACAAAAAGGGCTGTCGCATTTAGATGCAGAAAGTGTTTTCTTTGTCCCGAAGGCGTACATAGGTACGTCGAGCGGGCAAAAAACGTTTAGAAAAGCAAAATGATATAATAATCAAATTAAAAATCACAAAAAGACGGTTATAAAAATAATTTTCACCTTTATAACCGTCTTTTTAATATTTTTATTTCTGCTGATAAACCTTTACGTAATCTATAATAAAATCTATTTTACCGTTTTTATTTATTTTTTCCTCTTCGGAAGCAACTCCGTTTTCCCCCGCAATTTCAACGGAAAGAATAAGATTTTCGGGATTATGTGAAACTCCTCCCTTTGATGTTCTTGCACATTCATGACCGTTGATATAGAACACATATTCATCCGGAGTCCACATCAGACCGTAAGTATTATATTTCGTGTACGGCTCATCGGCATAAAAACTTCCCACATGATAACTCCGGTGGCTTTCATTATAACCGTCCCAATGAAGGTTCATGCTGACAAGGTTTGATATTTTCTTTTCGCCGTGTTCATATCCAAATCCCTCGAAAATATCAATTTCCGTGCCGTCTTTTCCGTCTCCGTTTACTTCATATACACCGCTGTTCATCATCCAGAAAGCAGACCATAATCCCGCA
>JAZUKF010000170.1:0-7698 GCA_045643165.1 Acutalibacteraceae bacterium
AGTTTGCAGACAGGCTGACGCCTGTCAAAAATGAACACAAAGCAGACGGGAAAATGTTGCGAGCGAAACCGTAATGTGTTCGGCTTCCGTCAGCCGAAAAAGGCGATATAATAATATTTGCCGTGGCAAATGCCACGGTTCGATTCCCGTCACCAGCTCCAGATAATCCCGTACTTAATCGTATGGGATTATTTTTTTATTCATCAAATTTTATAATCGAACCTGCAACTACGCAGAAATTGAAATTTTTATCAAACATCGTAGGGAACGGTCTTGGCCGTTCCGCATTTAAGACAGCAGACAATAGATTAACAGATATACAGATTTTTGCAGAGTTTCTGAAGGTAAATATCTTTATGAATGTTATGCTTTATTATGCCTCATTTGTGTAAAGGGAAGTGGCAAAAGCCTTACTTTTGACGGAGGGATTGTAAAATTTTAAAGATAATAATTTCGGTATGGATTATATTTTTCGGAACGGTCAAGACCGTTCCCTACGTTATCGAAACTCAAAAATCAGCAAAAATATGCACGGTAATAAAAATATCGTATAGCACGGATTGTCATACGCAAAATTTGAAAGTTATATACGACTCGGTAGGGCAGGGGCTTGCTCCTGCCGTAAGGAAATTATCCGTTTACGGAAACATTGTAAAAACGGTATTGTTTCTGTCAAGCAATCCCTCAATCAACTTTGTTGCCAGCTCCCTTTACACAAAGGAGCCGGATAAATTATAGGATCGAGCGAAGCCGAAAATATCATCTTATATGAAAGCGGTATGCCGAAGACGGCATACCCTACGCACAATTCAAAAATTTTATCAAACTCCGTAGGACGCGGTGTCCTCAATACACCGTTGGTTCGATTTTTGGCACCGGCTCCGGATACAAAAAAGCAGATATTTACCGAGCAAAAGCTTTGTAAATATCTGCATGTTTTCTTATCCGATTTATTCGGTTTTCGGAATTATATTCCGAAACTTACTGCGGTCAGGCTAACGCCGTCATCCCGCTTAATATTTTTAATTATTATTAAATATCAGTTGTACATCGGTACCACCTGTTTCAAATTTTTTATCCGTGATAAAAATTAACTTACTTTCGGACTCACCTGTTTCTGTTTATTTTTATATTAAAACATTAACTGTACATCGGTACCACCTATTTCAAAAATAATATCCGTTGTAAAAATTAACTGTTCTTCGGACTCACCTTTTTCATTACAAATTTTAAGTTAAGCAATTTTTACTGCATCGGACTCACCTTTATAAATTTATTTTCCGTTATAAATTTTGCACCGTCCGTCAAACACATCACAGGCGTTTGAAAATACAGACTGCGGTTCTGAACTGTTCATCGGAAACGCCTCCAATCTTTTTATTTTAAGATATATCAATCAACTGAGGAACTTCCGTTCCGTTGTTGTTTTCCTTATCTTCATCTGTATTATATCACCTGTATTGTACATTGTCAATAGTTTTTTTAAAAAAAGTTGAAAATTTTTATAAAAATTTTGTAAAAACTTGTTATTAACCTGTATTTTACCTGTTATTTGTATAAAAAGTAAGTTTTTACTTTGAAAGTAAGCATTTCCTATTGACTAATATGAAAATTTAATATAAAATATTGATAGTATCTCTGAAAGGATTTTACCGTTATGGATAATAAAGATTTGGAAAAAGAAATAGAAAACGAGCTTGACGATGAATTTTCTCCCAATGTTGTCAGTGTTATTGACGAAGACGGCGTTGAACATTTTTTCGATGAGCTTGACAGAATAGAAACCGACGACGGAAAGTTTGTCGCTCTTATTCCGATTTATGAGGATGCACAGGATGTTATTGATGATGACGGTGAGTTAATCATTCTCAAAGTTGAGGAAGAAAACGGCGAAACGTATCTTTGCCCCATTGAAGATGAGAATATTTTTGATGAGGTGGGCAAAATATTTGAAGAAAGACTTTCCGACTACTACGATTTTGAAGAACCGGAACAATAAATAAAAAAACACCCTGCCATGTGCGATAATTTCGACTAATATTAACCCAACGAACTATAAACGGGAACCAATCTCCGAATTACGGGAAAGCAGACCTCCCGCTTCGGCGGACGTTGGGAGCTCAAAGTTTTTCGGGAGGTGCCCACCTGCAAATGAGCAGGTTATTATCAGTCGATTCCGGCTTGGCGGGGATTGTATTTCTTAAAGGTGATTTTAAAGTGAAAAAAATAGTTGACGACAGCGTTATTGACGTTGTTCCGTTTTCATACGGCTTCGTCTATGCAAAAAAAGAAAATGATGATAACGGCAACGTAAGAGCCGCCTTCTATTGTTTTAACGCTAAAACCGGGAAGGTGGAAGCCGTAAGATGTTCGGCATATCAGCAGACAAAATTCGGTGAAAACTACGAAAAAATCTGCAATGTTGTTAAGAATTTTATTTTTTGCGACTGTGCAAAACTTTGCGAAAACGATGAATACGTGGTATTATTGCCCGACTCAAAGATGATGTATTTTGATAATGAGGGCAAGGAAATATGGGGCGAAAACCTTTGTTACCGTGACAGTCCCGTCAAAAGCCTTACGTCGGATGAAGATTGTATCTGGACTGTTGTTCCGGAAAAAAATTCTATCGTTCGTTTTTCCCCTTCAACGAGAAAGGTTTACATAAGAATCGGCGGAAATGAAACCACATCATTTAACGATCCCGTAGGCGTTACCAAAATCGGAAATCAGTTATTTGTATGCTGTGCAGAACCGAAAAAAATAAGGAAAATTGATTTGCAATCATACTCAATAAAGGACTATAAAGTTTTTAACGAGCCCGTTTACAAGTATTACAGATTGTTCGGAAAAGAGTATGTATTACTCCGTTCCGGATTGTATGTTTTATAAATGTTTACAAAAAAGCAGTTATTCGTAAAATTCAAATACGAATAACTGCCGATTTTTTATTTCTTTCTTATTGAAGGGATTTTGTTTTTTACATATAAGAGCCACAGGAAGCAACACGCAAAACCGAGTATCACCTCAACAAAACCGGTAACGAATACATCCGCAAACAATGATTTTATTATATTCATTATTACGAGATACTCTCTTTCGGTAGAAACGAAAATCGGTTTATACTTTGTCATAAACCTGAATATAAGAACTGAAATAAATACCACAATTCCGCCGCCTGTGATAATTGAAATACCGTACCTTCTCAAAACTCCTGTTTTGTGGTTTGTATTATTTTTAAATATAACAAATGCCGACAGTGCAATCATTGCCAAAGAAAAAAGCAATACGGAATTTTTAGCCGTTTTTGCCAAAGTGGCAAAGGAAAGGATTTTTTCATAATCGGAAAAAGAAATTGATTGCTTATATGATTCAGCCATTTCCGAAGCGGCTTTGGTAATTGTACTTTCAATAGCCGAACCGGATTCCGCTTTATAGTAATCGCAATATCTTTCCTTAATTGATTCGGTCAACCTTTCGGTATCAATATTCTTTTTAGCCCCCTCAACATTACATGAGGAAAGAAGCTGAATATAATTATCAATTTCGGAAAAGACCTGAGACTTATCAATTATCTCCTCAATGATATTATATTCCAATCCGTTTTTTGCGGCAATAGATTTTGAATTAACAATTATTTCTTCATATGCATTTTCTTTATATGAAGTATTATTAAAAGATTTTACTATTTTTGTGCTTGAAAAAACCGAACCTTCACAAATAACCGCCAAAGTCATTAAAATCAAAAAAGCTGCAATTAAAAATTGTGAAAAATATTCAATCATCTGCTTCTTTTTCGCCTTTTTCTTTTGTGCGGATGAATGATGGCTGTGACTGTGATGGTGGTGATGATGCTGATGTTCTACGGTCTTTATGTTATCCATATCTTTTTCTCCCCTCATAATCCTTTTAGAATGCTACTTCCGGGCCGGATTTCTTTTCACAAATCAGATAAAACGTCCCTTTTTTACTATCATCAAGAAGGTTGAAGGGATAATCCGTACAAAGCACCAATTTTTCACCGGCAAAATCTTTTTCATTATAAGGAGCTTCTTCTTCTCTATTAAACACTCCTGATTCAACAACTTTGTAAGCGAACACACCGTAATTAGTTGTAAAAGTAATAATATCGTTTTTCTCAGCCTTGTTCAGATTACGGAAACAGCCTGTATTGTAGCCGTAAAAAACCATCGGTCCGCCGTATCCCGGTAAAATGCTTGATGTAAACTGTCCTGCACCGTTAATTAAAGAGGTACTGTTTACACCCATAATTACATCTGTTTCAAGTTTGAAATCTTCGGAAGTCATCTGACCGTAACAGCAATTCATCTGAGGAATAACAACATCCTTACTGAAAAATACGCCTTCCGTTAAATCAGAGCCTTCAAAAACATTTTCAATTTTATGAGAATCGAACACGGGTGCAGCACTTGAAAAATACTGAGAAATTTTCGCTTCGATTCTTGACTTTAAAGGCAGATAAACCATTACAAATGCAATCAAAAAAATACCGACCATAATAACCGTCTGATATATTGAAGAGATAATTCTGCCCTTGATTTTTCTCCGATTTTTTCTTTCTCTGTGGGCTTCCTTCTCCTCCTCAGAATGTCCTCCGCCTTCATACATCTTTCTATACGATTCCGCAAGATTGGAAGCACTTTCCATTTTCTCTTTTACTGCCTGCCTGTGCCTTTCCCTTGACTCGGCACGTCTCTTTTCTTCTTGTGTCATTTCCATCCCCACTTATCTTTTAATAGTTTCTTTCCATCCCCACTTATCTTTTTAATAAAACATTTTGTTCGTATTCGGCAACTGCATCATACCAACTTTCGTCCGCCGGGACGTTCTGAGTTTCGCAATAATAATTCCAAATATCTCCGAAGGGATACGTTTTCATTTCCTCGCTGAGCATAAGTTTTTCGGTAAACTTTGAATTATCCTGTAAATCCTTTAATTTTTCATTAGGCATAAGCAGAGCATAGAGCAACGCTTTTTGCATATTTCTTGTACCGATTACCCATGCGGCAATTCTGTTTATACTTGCATCAAAGAAATCGAGTCCGATAAGAACCTTTTCGGTTGCATCATTTCTTACGATTTCCTTTGCGATTTCTTTAATTTCATCTTCAAGAATAACAACGTGGTCGCTGTCCCATCTTACCGCTCTTGTAACATGAAGCGGAATTTTATCGTAAAAAGCAAGAAGTGCGGGAATTTTATCGCTGACAACCTCCGTCGGATGGAAATGTCCGTTATCAAGAAGATAATAAACACCCTTTTTACTTCCCGCATAGGAAAGATAAAATTCATTGCTTCCCACAGTATATGCTTCAAGACCGATTCCGAAAACTTTACTTTCAACGCAGTCAATAACACCGTCAAGTTTTTCCTCAAATATTTTATCAAGACTGTCCTTTAATCTCATTCTCGGTCCCAGCCTGTCAGACGGAATATCTTTATATCCATCGGGAATCCATACATTGTTCAGACAATGTGTACCGAGTTCTTTTGCGAAATATGCTGCAATTCTGCGTGAAGCAATACCGTGGTCAATCCAGAATTTTCTGATTTCTTCATCGGGATTGCTGAGAGTTAAACTGTCCGCCGCTTTAGGATGGCTGAAAAAGGTAGGGTTAAAGTCAATTCCCAAATTTTCTTTTTTAGCATACTCAACCCATTTGCTGAAATGCTTCGGCTCAAGTTTATCTCTGTCAACCTTATCGCCGTCAAATATTGCATAAGAAGCATGAAGATTTATACGCTTTTTACCCGGAATAAGACTGATAGCCTTGCTGAAATCCGCCATAAGCTGTTCCGGAGTTGTTGCTTTTCCGGGATAATTACCGGTAGTCTGAATTCCTCCGGACAAAATACCGTCCGCATTTTCAAAGCCAGTTACGTCATCACCCTGCCAGCAATGAATACTGATGGGAATATTTTTTAACTTTTCAAGTGCCTCATCAACGTCAACACCTTGTTTAGCGTAAATTTCCTTTGCCTGTATATATCTATCCATAAAGACACATCCTATAACAATATATTGTATCAAGTTATTCTATAATAATTATACTGATTTGTCAACACAAAAACCACCATTATTCAACATTTTTATTATATTTTTAAAAAATTTGTAAAATAATTCTGATAAAACAAATAAAGCGGTCACCGTTATTCCACAGTAACCGCAATTTTTTAAGTATTAAGTAAAGTATTAAAGTTGTCCGAAGATTTTTTCAAAAGCATCAAAGATTTTCTGCAAAATTCCCGATGAAAAATCTATCTTATCAAAAATTTTACCGACTGTATCCCAGTTTACGCCTGTGATAAGAGTTTTAAGAGATTCAAAAAACTTTAACCAAGGTACGCTTGTAAAAAAATCTTTAAGATAACCTAATAATGTTGCAATATCCGGCATCGCTCAATTCTCCTTTTCTTTATTATTTCAATATGATTATACATCTTTTTATTCATAAAGTCAATAAAACTTGACAAATGAAATAATAGTGATAAAATTAAAAATAATTAAAATAAATTTTATTTAGGAGGAAATTCCATGATAGGTTTAGGTAAATGGAAATGTGAAATCCGCCACACGCTTTTTGACGGAACGGCGTATCTTATCGTTGACAACAAAGACGGTGAATACTGCTTTGATGTTATTATCGAAGGTGCTAATACGCCCGAATTTGTTTCCGTTAAGACAGAGGAAAACGGCAACACTCTTTCCGGAGTGGTAAAAGTTAAATCTTTGCCCATAAAATTAAACTATACCGCCACATTTAACGGAGATAAAATGTCCGGAGTTATTGATATTCCTTTTGTGGGAAAAATCGAAGTAAAAGATGCGGTGAGAGTATAAACCTATTCGATTTTATGTATCTTTTTGTCTGCCCGTGTATTCCGAAAATACACGGGCAACACTTTTAATTCATTACTCAGAACTGATTGTTATCTTTTTTGTTTTCTTTCTTGTTTTGAGAATCCTTTTTGTTCTGAGAATCGTTCTTATCCTGAGAATTCTGGTTGTTCTGGCTGTTCTGATTCTTGTAATCTTTTTCGTTCATTTTCTTTACCTCTTTTCATGGATAATGGGACTGAACCCGCAATTATTATGAGCGAAAAAAAATAAATTATTCACAATCAATCATTTCTCTGAAATCAAAAATATAATCATCAGCAATTTCTTTGATTTTTTCCATATCGTTTTCCGAACTGGGGTCAAATACTCCCACGCAATAAAATCCGCCTGCTTTTGCACCCTTTATTCCGCTTAAAATATCTTCAAAAACAACGCAGTCCTTCGGCTCAAGTCCCATTCTTTTTGCCGCAAGAAGATATACATCCGGGAAACCTTTTCCTCTTTCCGCTTCCTTTACCGTTGTAAAATTCTGAAAATAATCATGTATTCCGAATTTAATAAGACTGTTTTCAAACATATATTTTTCGGAAGCGGTGGCAACACAAATTTTAATTCCTTTTGAAATTAAATATTCAATAAATTCCTTTGCACCGTCTTTGAGCGTTACATCATTATCGTACTGCTCTTTTGCACAAATTATCCATTCGTTAATGATTTCCTCAACGCTTTCCTCTATTCCGTATTCTTCTTTCGTATAAACGGCGGCGGCATCCGCACCCATGGGTGATATGATTTTAATATAATCTTCGGGGACTTCTCTGTTTCTTCTTTCGAAG
>JAZUKF010000171.1:0-7270 GCA_045643165.1 Acutalibacteraceae bacterium
TTATCAGTTGTTCCACTGAACACCGCCCCAATCTGAACTTTTGTCAGATTCGCCGTTTGAAGCAGAGTTATTTTTGGTTGCAGACGTATCGCCGTCGGCAGTTAAACCGCTGTCTGATTTCTCGTTGCCAGAAGAATTGTCATTTTTTGCGGTTTTGTTTTTATCTCTGAAAACAATTTTGCCGTCCTCCGGAAGAATAATGCCATCTTCCGGTTCCGTTACAACATCACCGTTTTTTATTGCTTCTGTGTTTTCTTCGGTAACGGTTTCAGTTGCTTTGGATGTACTTTTCTTTTCGTCCTTTTCATTATTTTTTCCACCGCAGGCAGAAAACGAAAGAGCCGTTAAAAGACAAAGAACAGCCGATAAAATTTTAGCGGATTTTCTCATAATTTATACCTCACTTATTTTGCTGTTGTCTGCCTTATATTTTCAAGCAGCAGTCCTGCATCAATTAACATATCAACATCATTTTCATCTGTAACATCATCGTGATTACAGTCAGCCGCCATATATTCGGCTTCACCGATCTGCTCTTTTGAGAGCATTCCGTTTACAATACAGTTTACAATAACCGCATCTTCACCGTCATACCTTCCGTCACCGTTAACATCACCGAAAAGCACCGCTGTATATGTTTCGATAACTTCACCGTTTTCGGAAACATTGACGGCTGTACCTGTGCCTATTACTGCGGTATCATAACTTACTGTTAAACCGCTTTCGGAAGTTTTTATATATGTATCAAGACTGCTGAGATTTTGCTCAATGCCGTAAATGATGTTTTTATCATAATCAATTACGGTGGTTGAGTCGGGCGAAGGTTCTATACACGGAGTATGGAATTCACCGTATGCAATATTTACGTTAACACCGCTTTTGATTGTTACATCATCTTTGCTTTCTGCGTAAATGTCGGCTCCTTCGTCAGCTGAATTGTTTGTAAAGGTAACACCGTTTACGATGATTTTTCCGCCCTGCTCGGCATAGATTACTCCGCCTTTTGAATTTTGTGCAGTCAGCTTACAGTCGGAGATCACTACCGGTTCATCTGCCGTGCCGTCAAGAATGAGTGTGCCGCCCTTTTCCACACGGATAAGGCCGCCGTATGTATTTACCGCATTGCTGTTGCCGTAAATGGTGGAATATTTTATCGTCAGCACACCGCCGTTTTTGATCGTGAAAAGCGGTGCATTTTCCCCGGTATATGAAATCCGGTTGACATTCGGGTTGAAGTCATCCTTACCCAAGGCGAGCGTAACATCCTTTGTTACCTCTATACCGGATTTAACTGTCAGAAAGTCAGATGTCTTGCCGTCCTGTATGATGACAGAGCCGGTTTCATCGGCTTTATTGAAGGCATCGGCAAGAGTAGATGCGGATTTGCCATCCACCTTGAACTGCGGATCAATGCTAAACGAAAATGCCGAAAAGGGCATTAAGATCAGGAGCGTTACTGCAGCAAGTAATATGCCGGTTGTTTTTGTGGTTGTTTTTTTCATTGTTGCACTCCCTTTTTTTAGTTTTAAACATTTGATTTTCTAAAAACTTTTTCTGATTATACCGTACATAGATAGATTGTAAAAAACAAAATTTACCCTTTACACCTCTATTTAATATATTATATCAATTTATAAATACTTTGTAAAGAGCAAAACCCCCGAAAATTGTTATATTTCAAATTATGTCATAAGAAAAAACGCATAAAATATCCGGCTCAGTTTATGTAGAGCCGGGGGTTATTTTTATCTTATTATCACGTTTAAATTTTTACAAATACGGCTTTAAGAATATGACTTGTACCGTATTCGTCGATAAATATTTCTTCTTCGGAAAATTTTATGCCGTTTTTATACCAACCGTCAAAACGGTAATCGCTGTCCGGGTAGGCATAATAACTTTGTTGCCATTCTCCCGTTTCTTTCCACTGCGCGTTATAGACCGGATTGAATTTCAGTCCGACGCACCCGCCGTCTCCGGCATACAGTTCCAGCGGCAGTTTTTCCTCTCTTTGCGGTGCAAGTGAACGGATGCTTTTCATCGGATTTCCCGTAGCGTTCAGATGTCGCAGAAGCGGATTTGTACGGGTGTCAAGCTCTGTAATATGATTGTTGTGGCAATAGAAATATTTGAGTTTCGGATTGTACGAAAGGTCAATTTCAGCAAATGCGTTGTCGTTGATATACAACTCGACCAGTTCAGGATTGTGTGAAACATCAATTTCTTTCAGTTTGTTCATCCCGGCGTCAATGCCCTGACAGGACGGCATTTCCGACACGTCGATTTCTTCTAACAGATTATCCTGCACACCGAAAATACGCATTGACGGCATGTTTTTTGATTTGATAGACGTGATTTTATTATGGTATAAATCAAGGAATACCATATCGGTGCAATCCGAAATATCAAGTTTTCCGATAAGGTCACAATTCCGCAGATTGATTTCAAAGCTTTTCAGAGGATAAACATCCTCGTTGTAGATGTGAATACCAAAGCCGATGATCTTCCCGTTTTCTATAATAATTCCGTTCGGAATATCATCGCCTGCGGTAGTGCCTTCGACGGATTCCACGCTCTTATTTTTGTCGGTGGTTTCGACACGTCGTAAAACCTTTTGATACTTATGCACCTTGTCAAGATTTGATATACCGTTTTCATCGACAATATCAAAAAAATCAAGAAGTCGATTCAGTGTTGTTTCCATAGATGATCCTTTCAGAATAAGAGTAATATCCCAACGAAAATCGCCGTCTGTGCTATAGTATTCGTCAATTGTTCGATCCAATTGGAACGCACGTCCGCCGAATCGAGTTTTGCCGCGAACACGCCCATCAGCACCATACCAATCACGCCTACTGCGAAAAATATGATGGACGGGAATGAAACGACTGCCGCAAAGATGGCGGAAAGTTCGATTGCACTTCGGTTCAGGATCACGGCGAGAATCATCAACACAAAGCCAACCGGCATCACAATCCGCATTTGCAGGAACATCCACCAGATGTTCTTTTTCTTTATCACGACTATGATTTTCCAAAGCACCTTTGCCGCACCCGCCCAAAAGCACAGAGCGGCGCCAATCAGAAACAGCGAACTTCCGAAAAGCAGCCCTATCAGTATCATACTTCCGCCGAAAAAGAGAACGGGTATCGCATCAACGAAGGCAAGAGACAAAGTGTAGTTTTCGGGAATCGTTTCTTTTGTCATTTTCGGCTTATTGCTCATTGGTTTTCACCTCCGAAAAGCGGCGTTTCAGCCAGTCCAGAATAATATCCGCCGTCTTTGACTGTTGCTCCTCCGGGGTAATTTCGGCATCATTATCACGGGGTTGTTTCCCGTAATCTCCATATTGTGCATGATTTGCACCGGGAATTATATGCTCCTCAAAATCAGCAGTGTTCCATTTTTTACGTTCATCATAAAGTTTTTTATTCATCACACCGTCATCATCTCCGAATACGGCAAGTGTCGGCATATCCGATTTGCTCATATCACGGTTTGTGTAGGCGGCAATAAGAATAAGTCCGTCAATATTGCTTTGATGTTCGTCTGCAAAGCCGGATGCGGTAAGTCCTCCCATGGAATGACCGGCAATATACCATGATTTTATTTCCGGGTGGGATTTAATGATTTCTTCCGCAGCCGACGGTTCAAGAGCCGCCATGTTGCAGGTAAGGTCGGGAATAAAGCAAGGATATCCCCGTTCCGCAATGCGTGCTAAAAGGGGAATATATGCATTCGGCTTGATTTGAGCACCTACGTAAAAAATAATTCCCGGCTTATTTGGTTCACTGTTTTGAGGAAGAATTTCTATTCCGTCATCATCGGATGTATTTATCACCGTTTTTTGATATGAACTTTGATATGTCGCCACCGTTTGGACGGCAGGTCTTTCATTGAAAAGGCACATTCCGATGATTACAGCGGAAAGAATAATGACGGCTATAATAACCGAAAGAATTACTTTGAATAACAGATTTCTTTTTTTCGTCTTTGTTTTACTCATTTACAGCCACTTCCTCAGACTTGGTAAAATCGGTTTTCTTGATTTTTCTCCGTAACATGAATATGATAATTACAAGCGAAAGAATATCGGCAACAGGTTGAGCCCAAATAAGACCGTCCACACCGATAAGAGATTTCATTATGAATACGGCAGGGATGAAAATTATGCCCTGACGGAATAAAGATGCAAGAAGTGCAGGTGTTGCCGCACCAACGGCTTGTAATGTATTCTGGCAGATGGCGAAAGCACCTATCAGCCATGCGGTACTCATGAGAATACGGGTGAAATGTATTCCCGAATCAAGGGCGGTAATGTCGGTTAGAAATACTTTTACAATAGGCTCTGCCAAAAGATAGCAAAGTGCCGATACAATGAAGCAGAAAACGAGTCCGAACATGGCGGAAAAGCGAATTCCTTTTGTAAGACGTTCCTTTTCTTTTGCACCGTAGCAGTATCCGAGGAAGGGTTGAACTCCGCTTCCGATACCGATACCAATGAGAGTTACTATCATAATCACCTTTGCACTTACGCCGTAACCGGCAACAAGCATATCACCGTTATTAAATCCGGACAACTGTGAATTGACAACTATTGACGAAATGCTGACAAGCAGGTTTGCAAGAGATGCGGAGATACCTACAGACAGAACACCGGTGAGTATTTTGTCTTTCATTGAAAAGTATTTCGGATTGATGCTGAGAACCGATTTTCCTTTCAGGAAATAGAGTATGTAATATCCTGCCGCAACAGCGTTACCGATAACTGTGGCAACGGCTGCACCGACTACGCCCCATTTGAAACCGAGAATAAAAACTGGATCAAGAATCATATTGAGCAAATTTCCTATAAGCGTACCTGTCATGGCTTTCATTGCTTCACCTTCTGTACGTACTATGGAGGAAAAACAGTTGGAAATCATGGAAAATATTCCGCAGCCGATAGCGATACGAAGATAATTTTCGGTTAGTTCGATGCTGTTTTCACTTGCACCCAACATAACGGTAACATCGTCAAGGAAAATCCATAAAACAGCCATAAAAACAGCACCCACGGCAACGCATGACCACATACAGAATGAGCATGCCTTTTTCGCATATTCAGTTTTCCCTTCCCCCAATGCACGGGAGATAACAGATGTACCGCCTACGCCGAACAATGTACCTAAGGACATGAAAATCATAAAAAGCGGTGTTGCAAATGATACCGCCGTAACCTGTAAATCGTTATGGGTGAGACCGAGAAAAAATGTATCTGCAAGATTATATACCATGACCATTATCATGGCAATCAATGCGGGAATACTGTTTTTAATTATGATTTTCGGTATGGAATCGGTTTTGAAGGATTCTATTGCCGATGTTTTGTTACCATTATTCATTATATGTTACCTCCGTTATTCTGTGTAAGTTTTTCTGCGGCGATAAGTAATCGCTCACAGTAGTTTTCAAATTGTTTTTGTTCTTTTTCGGAAAGGCATGTCAGTATATCTGCCAGCCAGTTGTTGTGAATATTTACTAATTCCGCCACTTTTTCATATCCGAAATCGGTAAGTGTCAGCCGTTTTATCCGTTTGTCGGTTGTGTCAACAGTACGTTTGACACAGCTTTTCTTTTCAAGAGATGCAAGTGCTTTTCCCACGGTGGTTTTGTCGGTTTTCAGTGCAACGGATACGTCATCCTGCGAACAGTTTTTATGGGAATAAATGTAGGAGCATATCATACATTCCGTGTCGCTTAATTCCTGCATACGAATTTTACCGTGACTGAATTCTTTGTTGCATCGGAACAGAAGATTAAGTGTTTGATAATCCATTGTTGCCTCCTAAATAGTAGAAATTTCTACTATTGTATCACAAGAAGTGAATATATGCAATAGATTTACAATAATATTACGGCTATTGTAAAATAATAATTGATAATGTATAATTACAGGAGAAAGACATTATATGAATAGTAAGGAGCGAAAATTATGGATACGGAATTATACGATATGATTTTTAAAAGAAAGTCCTTTCACATATTTAAATATGCGGGTGAAGGTAAAATCACCGAAAATGAACTTGATGATATTGAAAAAGCATATCGGGGATTTGACTGTCTGTATCCGGAAATAAAAACCGAAATAAGAATTGTATCTTCTGAAAAAGTCAATTTTAAAAGAGATGCCGAATACTGTATTCTGATTTACAGCGAAAAGAAAGATAATTATCTGATGAATGTGGGATATATCGGTGAACAACTTGATTTATATCTTGTTAAAAATAATATCGGAAGTTTGTGGTTTGGTATAGGAAAGCCCGATATGTCTACATTTAACGGACTTGATTTTGTGATTATGATTGCAATTCGTAAGGTAATTGATGATACGAAATTCAGAAGAGATATGTTTAAATCCAAACGTAAAGAACTTTCCGAAGTGTGGACCGGCGACGATATGGGAATAGGCGATATCGCACGTTTTTCTCCCAGTGCCTGTAATACACAGCCATGGTATGCGGAAAATAAAGACGGAAAGTTGACCGTTTTCCGTCATAAGAAGCCGGGCAAAAGAGGTATTATGCCTGTTTCACGTGTATCATATTATAATCGCATTGACATAGGTATTTTTATTTGCATTTTAGAAATATGTATGAGGAAAAAGGGTATTTCATTTGAAAGAAAACTTTTTCTCGATAACGGCGGAGATACTGAATTTACTAAGGTGGCAGAGTATAAAGTATAAATAAACTGACGGGGAAATGGAGATATTTTATTTGAACAGGAGGTAATGTGTATGCTGTGGCTTTTGACGGCAATAATGTCCGCTTTTTTTGCCGGTTTGACAACAATACTTGCAAAATGCGGAATAAGAAAGACCGATTCGGATATTGCAACCGCATTGAGAACGGTTGTTGTTTTGCTGTTCTCGTGGATCATGGTATTTATTGTGGGCTCGGCGAACACGATTACCCATATCGGCATAAAAAGTATAATTTTTTTGGTGCTTTCCGGAATTGCCACCGGGGCATCATGGATATGCTATTTTAAAGCACTTTCAATGGGGGATGTTAATAAAATCATTCCCATTGATAAATCTTCCACTGTGCTGACAGTAATTCTTGCCATTATATTTTTTAATGAAACGCAGCACCTTGCGGTTAAACTGATTTGTACGGTTGTTCTTGCAGCGGGTATTCTTCTGACGGTGGAGAAAAAACAGTCTGAAGAAAAACAGAAGAACTCTAAATGGATGATATATGCTGTCTTTTCCGCAGTGTTTGCATCG
>JAZUKF010000172.1:0-50064 GCA_045643165.1 Acutalibacteraceae bacterium
GTATTCAGGCGCAATGGTTCTCGGTGACAGAGCAGGAGACGACCCTAAAAAGATTATCTTTGTTTTCGTTATGCTCTTTATTCAGGAAACATTTTCCACCCTATACGGCATACCGAGGAATAACTTCCTTACACTGCAAACGCCCAACCCGAAGGACAGAATTACCGTTGGACTTTTGAACAACTACATCGGTGAATTAGGTTCTCAAGCCGTTTACGTTATCTTCCTTCCTCTTATGGAACTTAACAATAAAGGCTACATAAATGCTCCCATGCCGGTTATTTTTGCAATTTTGGCTATTTTCTCCTGTACTGTCGGTACTGTGGGCAACATGGCAATGGCTTTCGGTTGTAAAGAAAGAATTATGCTTCAGGCTAAACCTGCTCCCATTACAAAATCTTTGTTCTACATTCTCAAAAATAAATATGCCTTACGTAACTTTATCGCAACATTGTCGGTTGACTGGTGGAGTTCCGGCGGATATTCATGGGACGTTGTTACGCAGATGGAAATCTTCGGCGGTACTTTCTATTCATTCCTTGCATACCTTCCCTACAATGCGGTTGATATGCCCAGTGTTGCACTTATACCGAAATTCCAAAAGATGTTTAAAAACAACAAAAACGCTCTTATCGTTTTACGTTTCTGGGATTTATTCTGCGGATTGGGAATGTGTCTGTTAGGTATTCCCTTTGTTGATAAAAAATGGGTTATTATGGGTATTTATGCTCTGTTCTACGGACTTAACGGACTTAATAACGGACCTGCCAATGTTATTGAAGCGGAGGTTGCCCGTGAAATTTCCGACTATTCCGAATATGTTACAGGTGAACGTCCCGACGGTACTATTAACCTGTTGCCGGATCTTATCAAAAAGATTACCGCTCCCATCAATGCCGTACTTACCGTATGGCTGTTCAAATGGTCCGGTTATGATACGACTATCCCCATGAATCCATGGTCTCAGCAAAGTAAACTTGTTTATCAAAAGGTATTCTTCCTCTTCACGGGTATTCATTTCTTCCCCAACGTTGTAAAGGTTATCCCCTATTTCTTCTATGATTTAGTAGGTGAAAAGAGAGAAAAAATGTACATCGCTCTTAATGAACGCCGTGCTCTTCTTGCAAAAGAACATAATGTAAATGAAGAACTTGAAGAAATGATCGAAGAATTGGAAGATTCAGAAGCAAAGGCTTAAATGATTACAGATATTTCCTATGCCAGATTATCTTCCTGCATAGGAAATATTTTTATAAACGGAGGTTTTATTATGAGTATTAAAGTCGGAATTATAGGCTGCGGCGGTATTTCAAACTGCCACACAAACGGTTATCTTCAATTAGGCGACAGAGTTGAAATCGTTGCCTGCTGCGACATTGACTTTGAAAAAGCAAAGAAATATGCCGAAAAGTACAATATCAAAAACTACTATCCCGATTGCCATTCCATGCTTAAGGATTGCGAAATTGACATTGTAAGCGTTTGTACGTGGAACAGTGCCCATGCCGAATGTACCATTGCCGCCCTCAATGCAGGATGCCATGTAATTTGCGAAAAGCCCATGGCTATGAACACAGAAGAAGCAGTCAGAATGAAAGAAGCCGCCGACAAAAACGGTAAACTCCTTATGTTGGGATTTGTTCGCCGTCACGGAAACGATGCAAAACAGGCTCTTGACCTTTTGGAAAAAGGTATGCTGGGTGATATTTACTATGCAAAGGCATCCTATCTTCGCCGTTGCGGTTTTCCCGGCGGTTGGTTCGGTGATAAATCACGTTCAGGCGGCGGACCGCTTATTGATTTAGGAGTTCACGTTATTGACCTCGCCCGCTACGTTATGGGTAAACCGAAGCCGGTTACCGTTTTCGGTGCAACATTTGATAAAATCGGTGCAAGAGACCATATCACAACCGACAGTTGGGTAAGTGAAACCGTTGTGGAAAAACCCATTTTTAATGTTGAAGACCTTGCAACTGCAATGATAAGATTTGACAACGGTGCCGTTCTTCACGTTGAAGCAAGTTTCAACCTCAACCTTAAAGCAGGTACGGGAAACCTTGAATTCTTCGGAGATAAAGCGGGATTAAGTTTTGAACCCTATGAACTTCATACAGAACTGGGCAACAAACTTGCTGATATTGAAATCAAAGGCGACAATACTTTCAACTTTGACCGTGATTTTAAACGTGAAATCAAAAACTTTGTTGATGCCGTTGAAGGCAAAGCGGAATGTATCGCTCCCGCAGAGGACGGCGTTGAACTTATGAAAATACTTGATGCGGTTTACCTTTCCGCAAAAACAGGAAAATCCGTTGATATCCAGCAGTAACAGGTGCCGTAATGACTGATAAATTTGATAAATTCAAAACGAAAGTCCCGTTAAACTTTAACGAAAACGGAAAATTCAAAATTCTTGCTTTTTCAGATTTACATGCAGGACCGAACTACTCCCCACAACTTCCCCCTGCCATTAAAGCAATTTATGACGAAACGAAGCCTGACCTTGTGCTTCTCGGCGGTGATACGGGAGGATTACACGGTGTTCACCTTGAAACAGAGGAAGATTTAAGGATTTTATTGAATGCCTGTTGCGGTTTTTTTGAGGAAAACGGAACACCCTGGGCTCACGTTTTCGGCAACCATGACGATAACTACGGACTTGAAAAAGAAATTCAGGAAAAGGTTTACGAGGAATATCCTCATTGCGTTTCAAAGAGAGGTCCCGAAGATATTGACGGTGTGGGCAACTACGTTTTGCCGATTTTTTCACATGATGAAAGCCGTATTGCATTCAATGTCTGGGGGCTTGATTCTCACCATAACGTAGGTGATTTAAGAAGAAGTTACGGCCTTCCGGATGATATGAGATTTCAGATGCCTAATCCCTTTGCATTCGGCAGTGATTACAGTATGCCCCACACTAACCAGGTTTTCTGGTATTATCAGACTTCAAAGGAAATGGAAAAATTAAACGGCGGTAAAATTCCCGCCCTGATGTATATGCATATTCCTATTCCGGAAATGTATCTGATTTATGCCAACCGTGAAGAATGTAATTTTCAAGGTAACGCAAGGGAAACCGTCGGCTGCGGAGAGTATAATACCGGTCTTTTTACCGCATGTCTTGAACGTGGAGATGTGAAAACATTTGCTTTCGGTCATGACCATATTTGTGATTTTACCGGTCAATACTGCGGAATAAATTTCACATATATGAGTTCCGTTACATACGACTGCTACCAGGATGATGATTTAAGAGGCGCAAGAATATATGAAGTGGATGAAAAGACGGGAAATGTCGAAACATATTTGGTTCTCATCCGGGATCTTTTAGGTGAAGAGGGCGACAGAAAAGCCCCCTGCCGTGGTGTAGGACATCACTAAATCTGTAAGGAGTATTATATGAGCGAAAAGATTTTACGCTGCGGTATTGTGGGATGCGGACGTGGTGCTGCCGTTGCGGCGTGCGGATTTAATAACCCGAAATGTAAAATAGTTGCTGCATGCGACCGCAATGAAAAGGTTCTTGCTCATTGTAAGGAATATTTTGAGTCAATGGACGTAAAGGACGTAATCTATATGTCCGATTATGACGAACTGCTTAAAACGGATATTGACGCAGTAATTATCGCCACGGAGGCGGTATATCACGTTCCGATAGTAAAGAAAGCATTTGAAGCGGGAAAGCACGTTTTATGCGAAATCCCGTCCATCACAAATGTGGAAGAAGCATACGAACTTAAAAAAATTGTCCTTGAACATCCCGACCTAATCTACATGGCGGCTGAAAACTGCTGTTACTGGGCATTTATCGAAACGTGGAAACAAATGCGTGAAAAAGGTGAATTCGGCGATGTGGTATTTGCCGAGGCGGAATATCTCCACAGCATAGATCCCGAAAAATTTGCACCTGACAATTACCCCGAAGGACATTGGCGTACATATATTTCGGCAATTAAGTATTCCACCCACGAGTTAGGTCCGCTTCTTTACATTATGAATGACCGCTGTGTCAGCGTATCGTGTATGACGGCGGATATCGTATATAACCCCTATTTCCCGAATAAAAAAAATACAGCCATTGCAATTTTTAAAACGGAAAAGGGTGCGGTAATAAAACTGCTTGTCAGCTTCGGAGCATATACAAGTTATGACCATAACTACCGTCTGTGCGGTACTCTCGGTTCCATCGAAACGGACAGATGCACAATAGTTGACAATGCTCACAGTTTTGCAAATCTTTCAAGCGTGCCGGGTACATTTTCGCAGAAAATAGAAATCCCCGTAGCAACCGCCTATCTTGACGAGTACGGCAACGCCGACACATTCGGACACGGCGGCGGTGATTCCCGTATGTTTACGGATTTTGTTGACTGCGTGCTTGAAAATAAAAAGCCCGCTCTTGATGTGGATTTTGCAATTAAAATGTCCCTTCCGGGAATTATCGCAAGTCAGTCCGCAGAACAGAACGGAGCCAATCTCGAAATTCCGAATATATAAACACAATTTAAAAAAGATGGTTATAAAAGATAAAATTTCTTTTACAACCATCTTTTAATTTTATATGCAAATTTGCTTTTCAGTTTATATCAGAAATACCAGACAAATGTTTTTATTATCACTCTGATAATTTTTGAAAGTATCCTGATAAGTTTATCAATAAACTTTTCACTTGTTGTTTCCGTTTCCGGAGTAACTTCGGGAGCGGATGTTTTTTCTCCCTGAGTGATATCCTTTCTTAAAGCGAAACAATCCGTAAGGCTTTCTTTTTCACCGTTTACGCTGTATGTTTCAACGTAAAGAACACCGTCTTTAATTTCAATTATTGAATAACCTTGTCCGCAATCTTTTTCATCATCTATGCCGGATAATCCGCTTGAAAGGAAAACGGTTTTTCCGTTATCGTAAGTTTTAAATGTCTTTGAATTGTATTTCAAGTAGTCGCTTACGGTATTATTGTTTACAATATTATATTGTCCGCTTGAAAGTACAAGGTCAACACCCAATGAAGTAAGTATGTTTTCATCAAGCAAAGAGGAATTATATACACTTACGATTTTCCATTTCTTTGTGCTTGAAGTAATATCCTTCTTCATCCATTCAATTTGAGTATTATTAAGATTGAGTGAATTAAGAACAGTTACATGAACGTTATTAAAATCAAAAGAATAATAAAGTAAATTTTTATCCGTTAAATCGGAAAGAGCAAAATTATTTTTAAATGCATCTTTTTCTCCTGCTTCCCTACTGCCGAAAGCCGGCATCATGGGAGTATTCAGCAAAACGCTTTCGGGAGAATCAAACATTCTCTGCCAGGCATAAATATCTTTACCCGTTTCGGTAAAATCACCGGTATTCAAAATGAAATCGGAATTTGTTTTTTCACTCGCCTTTGTAATGGTATTTGCCCATATTTTCTTCGCCTGATTATCAGTTAAAGTACGGCTGTAACTTGTGTGAATAAAGGAAACATCCTTTCCGCCGTCCTCGATCTCTATCGTTCCTGTTTCACTCCACCAGCCTTTTTCCTCGTTGCCGACACGGAATGCATATTTTTTACCGCTTTCAAGACCGCTTACGGTAACGGTATGGTGAACGGTATCAAAGGAATAATCCATAAGTGTAATATATCCTAAATCAACACCGGGATAGGATTTGGTAACCGTTACGGAAGTGGGGACAATGTTACTGCCTGTTGTGGCTTTACCCGTAAATATTACGGGAATACCGGATTTCATTTCATGGATTTCAATATCCGATGGGGTAAGGGAATATTTTGAATACCAGCTGATAACTCTTGTTCCCGCAGATTTACCTAAACACACATTCAACATGGTAGGTAACTGCATGGACTCCTTAGTGGGATCAACCTTTACCTTTTCATTGGAATATGTTACATCAAAATCCCCTTTTTCTTTCGGATTGACATCGGTACAGAAGTCGGAAATCAGGTAAACTACCGTTGTGCTGATTTTTTCCATTTCATCATCATTGAGAAAATTTCCGAGGAAATAGCCTAAAAGTGCTTCTCTTACATTATCGTAGGGAAGAATACCGAGAGCAAAAACGGTATCCACAAGATTTTTATAGGAATAATTGTTTTTCAAAACTTTTGACAAAAGATAATCAAGTCCGTCGCCGAAAAGTTTTTCCGCTTTACTGTCGCCGAAAATTTTTGTAACACGAATATCGAGTTTTCCGAGAATATTCTCCAATGCCAAATCATCAATAACCACATCAAGAATGTTGTTGATGAAATTTTCAAGATATTCTTCATCTTTCAGATTATTAAGAACATCCTGCATGAATTTGTCATCGCTGATATCCTCGTTGCCCTCATACCAGTAAGTGATCATACTTAATGCCAGGTCTTCAAAAGTACCCGGTTTTGTTTTATCTCCGAAGCCGTATTTTTCGATAAACTTCGTGCAGGGAATATCCGACATTTTGATATCGGAAAGAGAGGAAACAACATACGTTGCAAGGTCAACAAGATTATCCGTATTGTTAAGATAAAGATTTTCAACCTGTGCTATTAAATCATCAACGAACCACATAAGGTTATCAACACTGAAAATCTTTTTACCGCCGATATAAATGCCCTCACCGATATAGGGCTTTAAAAAATCGGTTAAAATCTTTTTGATATCAAATCCCATTTTCTTCAGGAAAGGACTGATACCGCCTGCTGATTTTATCTGTTCCACATAAGGCAGAGCAAATGCTTTCACAAGTCCCGATGCAAATTCCGGCACATCCGGATTTCCTCCGACAGAAGTTGCACCGCCGAAGCAAAGTGCAAAAGATTTCTTTTTAAAGGTGTTATAATCGTAGGTAACTCCGTCAAGGACGATTTTACATTTATCATCGGCATCCACCGGGATGTAATTAAGTTCAGTCTTTCCGCTGATATATTTCACGGCGGTTACCTCATTATATGTATTCGGGAAACCTGTCAATGAAGCACTTTCGCAGTCATAAAGAACATTGCCGTTATCGTCCGTTACAGATGAAATATCGCTTGTGTGAAGATGTCCCGTGAAAGCAAAATTTATTCCGTAGGAAAGTAATTTTTCCGCAACAGGCATGTAATTATCAAGAGGGAAAGCGTTTACAACGGAGGGTTCAATTCTCATATGAGGTGAAAGTCCGTGATGTACCATGACAATGGGAGTTCTTCCGCCGGAAATGATTTCTGCGGATTTTTCCTTAACCCATTTCATAAATTCATCCGTTACCCTGCCGTTTGTATTCGTATATCTGGGTGCATTTTCGTATATATTACTGTCAATGGCGATAAGTGCAAAATTATCTCCCATATTTGCCACATAGGAAAGACCGTTTGCGTAACCTGTTTTAGGCTTGTACTCATCAAAAGCCAGATCGTAACCGAGATTTTTATAAATCTCACGGAACTGCTCTGCACTTACAGTAGGTGCGGATTCCATTTTATCGTTCTTAAAAGTAACCGCTTTTATGTTCTGGATATCGTGATTTCCCGGTACGACAAGAACCTGTATTCCGCTTTCTTTCTCAAAATCTTCAAGGATTTTCGCAACGGCAACATGGTTTGCATACTCACCGTTTGACGTTAAATCACCCGGAATTAAAACATATTTACTTCTGTTTTTCTTTGCTCTTTCGATAATGGTATTTAATGCCGCTTTAATGATTATCTCGGATTCGGTATATTCCTTTGATTCATTTCTTGAATAATTCTGCCACTCTACACCCTTATTGCCCATTTCACCCGGTGCAAAAAAGTGCAAATCCGACACAACATTAAATGTTTCCGTAGTTTTTATACCTTCCCCGAAGGCTGTTATGCCGACGGAAAATGATGAAAGCAGAATCAATACTGCCATAAAAAGTGATATTATTTTTCTGTTCATTTTTCTCTCCAAATCAATATGATACCTTAATTGTTTTAATTTCAAAGGGACGGAAAACAAGTTTATCCGTCAAGTTTATCTCTTCCTGTAATTCCTCAAGCATATTTGTCAGTTCAATCTTCTTCGCACCGGAAAGAGTTGTAAATTCCGTTGAAGTGTATGCACCTTCCGCTTCGTAAAGTCTTACGATAAATGCTTTTTCACTGTCCTCACAGGGCTTAACCGTTTCGATTATAACATTATCCGCTTTTACTCCGAAGGGACTTTCGTTTTCATATCTGCCCTCGCAAATTACAGCAGGAACATTAAGTTCATAAGCAGGTTTAATTACCGCCTCGGTTGAGAAACCGCAGTTATGGGGCAGGAATGAATAAACACATCTGTGCTGACCTTTATCTCCCAAATCATCAGGTCTTGTACCGCCTCTGTGAAGAGAAAGACGGATGTTTCCGCCGTTAAGAGAAACGGCATATTTACAGTCATTCAGAACCGATACGCCGTAACGCTGTTCGGAAATATCGGTATATTTATGGTTAAGAACCTCAAATTTTGCCTGTTCGATACTGTTATTTCTCGTTGTGGGACGTTTAAGATATCCGAACTGTATCTCCTGCCTTGCGAAATCCTGATAAATATCGGTATCAAAGCATGTTTTAAGAAATCTATGCTCATCATTCCAGTCAATTACCGTATCAAAACGTACTTCCTCGGTTGATGAGAAGAACATCATATCCTGTTTTACAGTGGATTTATCGGAAATCTGATATTTACTTCTTACGATATAAGCAACCGCACCGTCGGATATTACTTCCCTTTCAAGAAGTTTTGCATCATCTTTATATTTTGACTCGATATCCGCATCAACATCCCAGTTATCCCACAAAAGCGGAACATCCTCCGCCATTATGAATGTGTTGAAAGCATAGCCCTCTTTACTGCGTAATTCTCTGCCGCAGGACAAATCAACAAAGGATGAAATATATCCCTTTGAATCGTATTCAACCTTTGCAAAGGGGGTTACAAGACTGTTGCCCTTTACTTCAAAACTGCTTTGGCTCTTAATTTCTCCCTTAACCAATTTAAGTGTTACGGAGGAAAATGCGGGAACGGTCAGACCGCTGATAATAAGTTTTTTCTTACCGTCAAGTGCGGTATAAACCTGTTGAGCGTAATCACCCTCAACGATAAATCCCTCTTTATAATCAATAAAAATCGGATCGTTTCTGTCAAAAGAAAGCGTATTGATAACGGAAATTTCATTATCTTCCGCTGACATGATAAGTTTTTCCGTAAGTTCCTTTGATTTTGAAAGGATTTCGTTTGTTTCATTTCTGCTTTCGATATGCGCTCTTGAAATACATGTTCCCGGAAGAATATCGTGGAACTGATTTTTAAGAAGAGTGCCCATAAGCGGTGCAATATCCTTTGAATCTGCCGGAGCATTATTCTTGACGGCATCATTTACCGTAAAATATTCAAGATCTCTCAAAGCATATTCGCATTTACGGTTATTTCTCTTGATTTCATGCTGGTTCGTCAACGTTCCTCGATGAAGTTCAAGATAAAGTTCTCCACGGTAAACGGGAGGATTTTTAATATTCTGTTCAAGTTCTTTCATGAATTTGCCCACGGTCGTATGTTCCGTCTTGGGACATCCGTCAAGGTCTTTAATTCTTCTTGAAAGTTCAATCATCTCAAACTGCGGTCCGCCGCCTCCGTCTCCGAAGCCGTAGGAAAGCAAACGTGTATTATCCACCGTCTTTTCAAGAACTCTGTTATCGCCGTCAACGACAAGTTCTTTCACGATTGCGGGAGAGGGATTAAAATGAGTTGTATTAAAATGTGTCAACACTTTTGTTCCGTCAATGCCCTGCCAATAAAATGAAGTATAGGGGAATGAATTTGTATCATTCCATTGAATTTTTGTTGTGAGGAAATAATCCACTCCGCAGCCTTTCATGATCTGAGGAATTGCGGCGGAATAACCGAATGTATCGGGAAGCCAGAATGAATCGGAAGTATAATTATAGTATTTTCTCGTAAACCTCTGTCCCCACAGGAATTGCCTTATCATTGATTCACCGGAAGTGATATTGCAATCACATTCAACCCATACTCCGCTGTTAGGCTCATATCTGCCTTCCTTAACTCTCTGCTGAATTCTTGAGAAAAGGTCCGGATTATATCTTCTGACAAAATCGCCGTGAAGTGCGGAACTCTGAATAAAAGTATATTCCGGGTATTGATCCATCAGGCTCATCTGATTAGCATAAGTCCTGATACATTTTTTAACCGTTTCACCGATATGCCACAACCATGCGGTATCCATGTGGCTGTGTCCGATAAGTCCTGCCTTAGGTGCACTGGAACTGTTTTTAACGGACAAAACTTTTTTCAGAATGGGAGATGTTTTCCTTAAACAATCCCTGAATACTTCCTCGTTACAGTTATCAATATCGTAATAAACAATGTTATGTATATCATAAAGTGCGTTTTCGATTTCCGCTTTTCTGAAAGACTCTTTATCAAGAGATTTCCTTAAATCGAGGACGGAAATTAAATCAAAATAATAATCCTGGATTTCATAATCCTTTATGCAAACATCCATTCCCTGATAATCAAAATCCGTGGGATGATTATAAACTTCAAAGGGAGAACATCCGATAATCCTGTGTCCCGAATACCATTCAAGGGCAACTTCGATTTTATCCCCCGCCTTCGGTGTAAGTTTTATCAAGTCGCAATAATGATTTCCGTGTCCTGTCTGCACGATTTTTGTGGCAAATGTGCCGTAAACTTTGCCGTCAACCCAAAGCATTGCCTCGTATCCGGTCATGTGATGCTTTAAGAAAAGTGATTTTCCGTCAAGTTCATCCGGTACGGTAAAATCGCCCTTGTACCAGCAATAGCAGGACTCTCCGTGCCAGGTAAATCCCTTTTCAACAGGTTTAAAATTACCTTCGTCGGGAATATCATGATACTGAGTTTCCCCCGCTTCAAAGGCTCGTACATTTTCGATTTCACCGACTTTTACGAAAATTCTCTTTTCAAGCATTTCGGCAAATCTGTCGAGTTTTTTTGACATTCTTTCAATTTGTTTTTCATTTAACATTGTTTATCGCTCCTATTCGGTTGAAGAGTTTTCCCGTCAGTCTTAACGGACACACATTTATACAAATTCCGCAAACTGCTCCTCTGCCGATATTTTTAAATTCTTTTTTCATATATTCACTGCATTTTTGCACGTCAATAATCTCTTCACGGCTTACATTCGGTTCCCATAAAACGCCTTTAAGTGCATGAGCGGGACATGCTTCTACGCATTTTCCGCACCCGGTACACAAATCACTTTCAATGATTTTACCCACATCGGAAAATTCACAATCGGTCAGAATTGTTCCCAACCTGACGGCGGGACCGTATTTTTTATGAATAAAAACGGAATTTTTACCAATCCTTCCAAGTCCTGCGAGGCATGCAACTTTTCTTGATGATATTCTTCCCTTATAATTCCAACCGTCTTTGTTGATGCTTTGAGATGCTCCCACGGGAATAAAGTTGTATCCGTTTTCCTGCAAAAACATTCCCGTACGCAAAATAACATTGTCAAGGAATGCGTTCACCGTTCTGTAATGATGAAAATATGTATGTGTTGGTGCATCACCGATTTCATCAATAACCGCTTCGGACAGATGAACTACAAGGGAAATTCCGTATTTCATCCCGGATTCATCACCGTCAAGATGTGCAAATCCCACATCGCTGACACCCAATGACATAATATAGTCTTTTAATTTGTTTTGAAAATCCATTTTTTCTCCCGTAAAATAATAACCATATTCCTCTGGCTTCTTGAAATAATAATACAGAGGTGATAAAAATGACCGAAGAAGAATATTTGAATGCAAGGATAAAAGAAATCGAACACTCAACAAAAAAACTGATGATTACGGAAAAACACCGAAATAATCAGCTTTCTGCTCTTATATTTTACAAAAATGCTCTTGAACGTCTTAAAGCAAAAAATGACGAGAATTCATTAACCTAATGCTACTTCAAAATCTTCTCCCACATTAACTTTGAGATTTACACGCTGTGTTCCGACTTTTTTATATGATTTTTCTCCGTTATTATCCACTGTGCGGAACGCAGATACATATAATTTTAAATTATTCTCACCGTATTCAAGATATTTTTCCAATGAAATTTCATCAAGATAAAATCCCGGTTTTATTCCCAGTGTTCTGTATAACGTCGTTTCGTGTTCATCACAAATCGTTGCAACTATAACTGTTTTTTCCGTGGTGGGATTACCCAGAGAAATGGGAATTAAGGATGAAATATCGGTTAAATTAAATTCGGTTTGTGCATAGAATTTGAATTTACCTTTATCGCCCTTTGATTTTGTGTTTTTCACATAAGTTTCCTGCTGTTCGTCATCTATGGTAATAGAATACAATTCATCCTCGGAATAATTCCTGCCGTTATAAACAATGGCATCCGGCTTGTTCATCTTCTGAACTTTTCCACATAAAGCAACAATTACGCTGACAGCCATAGCGACTGCAACAACGCCTGCAACCAAAACAAGAATTTTCTTTTTTGTTAATTTGATTTTTACTTTTTCTTTTTTTATTTTTGTTCCCCCGTCTTTTACTTCAACTTCGGGAACAGTGGTTTCTTCAACAATTCTTACAGGTTTTTCTGCTTTTTCTTCTTTGATTTCGGGAACGGTTTCAACTTCCGGAATATCGTTCTGAACTTCATCTTCGACAATATCTTCATCCGGGATTATTTCTTTATCTGTAATTACTTCTTCGTCTTCGACTGCTTTCCCGTCCTCGATTACTTCTTCATCTTCGATTGTTTCTTCATCTTCGACTGATGAGATTTCTTCCGTTTCTTCCTCAATGTTTTCTTCTGTTACATGAGAAATAACGGGTTCTTCTTCCTTTTGTGGAATTTCCGGTTCAACTGTATCAAAAGAATTATCCTGTAAATTTTCTTCAACCGATACTGTTTCCTTTACTTCTTCAACAGTATTATTGCTTTCTTCCTTTTTAATATGTATTTCTTCTTTGATAATTTCTTTCGGTTTTTCTTTTTTATTTGCTTCCTTATTATTTTCCTTTTTCGGCTTTGAAATTTCTTTCTTCTTATTTTCTTTTTTTAATTTTTTTTCTTTTTTCAAAGCTTCCTTTGCGGCTTTAATTTCTGCTTTTTTCTTCTCTTTCTCCGCTTTCTGCTGTCTTCTGATTTTTTCTTCGGAGGGTTTCGGCAGTTTCTTTTCTACCACCTGATTTTTATAATTACTGTTCTTTTTCGTCTTTTTCTTGTTTTTGCTTTTAGATTTGGAACTGCTTTTAGCCAAAAAAATCTCAACCTTTCAATCTTTATATATTAAAAAAGCAGATATTTGAGCAACTGATTTATTGCTTTAACAAATATCTGCGTAAAAATTCCGCATTTATTTTGAAAACCGACCTGAGAAATTATTTCCACGGAAGTTTTTCAAGTCCCCAACGTTGCGGATATCTGTTAACCTGAACCGCATCCGCTTCAACCGCAACGGAAATTTCAACTCCCTTTGCAATGCTTTCAAAATCAAAATAGTTTTCACTGCTTGAATCCGTGTTTATTCCGGTAATCATATTTATTGTTTTTGATTCATCTTTTGAGCCTTTAACGGAAGTGGCATAGTAATAGCAGTAATCATTTTTTCTGTTATCATACCAGGCCGCCTGCTCGCTGTCGCCCACAGCATCAAAATCGGATTTAAGGATATAGGGTACATTTGTAGTATTCTGCGAAGAACCTGCATCGGTTACGAACTGATGAGCCATTTTAACTCTTATGTAACCCGTACCCCGTCCTTTATATTTAACGTCAACACGGAAATTACCTATGAAATTATCATCATTTTCATCAATGCTGAGTTTAATCGTTTTATCAGCATTTAAATAATCGGTAATTTCTTTTCTCTCTCCCTCTGTTATTTCAAAATAGCAATCGGGTTCGGCTTCAAGCCTTGTAATCTTAAAGGGTTGAGTAATATCGCCGCTGTTAAGCATAAACCATGCGAAAGAAAAACCGGCAACAATAAGAATTGTTACTAATGCGATAAATAAAATTTTAATTCGATTGTTTTCACGAATTTTTTTAATCATTGTATTTCACCTACGAACAGTTAAAATAATTATTTATGCCGGAATTGCTCCGTCTGAATCCTGTGTTGCGATAATCTTTATATCCGCCTTAGCCGTGATTTCAGTTAATTCTTTTGCATTCAGAGTATCTTTATATGTTTCATAATCTGCCCACAAAATAACAGTAACCTTTGCACTTTCACCTTTTTCAACGGTAACGTATTCGCTGTCATTTTTTTTGTTGAAATTATCAAGAACGGTATTTGCATCAGCCTTGGATATTCCCTTAATGAAAGAAGAGTTAAAGGTGTTAAGAGTATTCTCGATTTTTGTCTTTATCGGACCTTTTTCACCTGAAGAATCCTGTGCCGTTTTCTCCTCGGCTTCTTCGCTTACCTTTTCGGCAAAATAGATATATTTTAACCCTGTATTATCCGGGACAACTCTTGTATAAATTCTTGCAGCGGCTTCACCTGTATTGGTTACCGTTGCCTCTTTCGTGATTATAACTTCATCAAAAAGAAATTCATCAAAATCATAAAATTCGGTTGTTGCTTTAAATACAAGGTCATCCTCCACAGACAACACATTTTGAGATACATCAAAAAGTGAAAATGTTACGTCAAGTTTACTTGTATCTGCCTTATAAAAATACGCCGTAGTCGGAGACATCATAGCAAAATATGCTACGCATAAAATTACAGAAGCAATTACTGCCGTAATTTTTACGGTTTTCTTTTTATTCGTCATTTTTATCACCCCTCGGTTTCTTTTGGAAACGTAGCACAGCAGTGGCTGTCATCAGCAACAATAATATAATTCCTATTGCCGCAACCACTCGAACATCGGTTATATACATCGAAACATATCCCACAAGCGGAACGGAAAACAATACTTTTCCCACAATTTGCTTTTCCTCTGCCGTTTCACGGTCTGTTTCGGTAATGTTATCACCCTTGGTAACAATAGTTTTGTTTTCATAATCAATTTCATAAATCCTGTGGGTATATGTTCCGCCGCCTTTTTTAAAAGAAACGGTTACGATATCCCCTTCTTTAAGCTGACTGAATTCTGTTTTATGTACAAAAACGCCGTCGCCTTTTTTCAAATTCGGATACATACTGTTACTTACCACCGCATAACCCTTTGTTCCGCTTACAAGCATAACGCCCACAAACAAAACAGAAAGTGCAAGTAAAATCGTAACAACATTGACTATTACATTCTTAATACTTTTTTTCATATTTTATCAACTGCTTATTGAACCGATATTTGCCCATTCGATAAAATCAGCCTGTTTGCTTTCAAAAATAACCTTAACGGTAACCGTCTTACCGGAAAAAGAAGAATCCACATTGGGACCGCTGAAAACGAGATGGGAAATGAAAGGAATTTCCGCATCCTCTTTCGCTTCTATTCTCTGATTTTTATTTGCAAAATCGGAGTAGAAATAAATATATCCGTCATCACCGGCAACCCATTTTGCAGTACTGTCGGAAGCAAATTCAACGCTCATAAAATCAGTCGCTTCGTTACCTGTATATTTTTTTGTGATAGTATTTTTATTTTCATCTGTATAGGTACAGAGGATTTGAATTCTGAGATTAGAATCAATGGAAGATTTATTTGTAACGGTCAAGCCGCCGGGTGCAACATCCGTTCCGGGTAAGATAACCTCACCGTCGGAAACACCTAATTCACCTGCAACAACGTAAGTCAGATTACCTGCCGTGAAAACCTGATATTTATTTTCACCGGCATTGAACCATGCCTGCGTTGCACTGAAACCGAACATACTGCAAATCGCAGCGATTGAAAGGATTACACACAGTATTCTTTTTTTCATTTTGTATTCCTTCCTTTCTTCGTTTTGTATATTTCTATTTCAACGGCAATATAAAATACTGCTGCCGAAACTAAAACTATCTTCGCCCAAAAACTGTCAAGAGCCATTGTGAAATATCCCAACACAGGGAGAGTGAAATAAACTTTTCCCACAACGTATTTATACGGTGTCGGAAGAGGGTCCTTAATATTATTATGATCGCCCTTTGTATATAAACTTTCTCCGGAATTATTTTTAAGTATCACCCTGTGGGTAAACCATTTTGAGGAATCCTTTTGACGGAATGTCAAAACATCCCCCTCTTTGATTTCATCGAAAGAAATTTTCTTAACATAAACTATACTGCCCTTTTTTATGGCAGGCTCCATACTGTCGGAACTTACATAAAAACCGGTATAGCCGATTATTCTCGGTACTGTTCCTATCAGAATAACCGAAATACACAATATAACAATCAGGGATGTAAGAATATTACCGATTATCTTTTTCTGTTTCATCTTCATCCTCACCGTTTGAATGTGTAATCAAAACTATATCTTTTATTTCAAAAGCGATTATCAGAAGCATGGGAAGTATGACAATTCCGAAAAACGCCAATTTATTTGTTTGCAGAAAGACCGCAAGTTTTCCCACAGAGGGAATTTTCATAACCGGAGTTCCGATAACCCTTTCGGAACTGACGGAATATTCATCAATTCCCATATTGTTATCGCCCTTTGTCGTAAAATTCAGACTTCCGTTTTCGTTATTGACCTGATGAATTCTGTGAGTTACAACATAGTCAAAGATATTCGGGTCCTCCGAGCGGAATGTAATAATATCACCTTTTTCCAAAGACGAAACATCCGCTTTTTTTACCACAAGCACATCGCCGATTTTATATGTTGGCTCCATACTTCCGGACACTACGCTCATAATACTGTACCCGCCGATTGAAACGGTTTTCATTTTTTCTCCGTCCTTGGGGGTAAACATTACTACCATAAGCAGTAATAAACATAATATAAAAATTATCGCAAAAATTGCTGTAAATATCTTCTTTAAAATTTTCATTATTTTTTAGTTACAATAGCAGAAACGTCATTTACCGTAAGTGAATAACCTGCTTTATCTATTTTAAAATTAACATCATCTATCTGAACCGTATAATCTATTTTATACGTGCCGTTATTTAATCCTCCGCTGTATTCTATTACAGGGGCATTTATTATCTCACCGTCCGGAACATACAAAGAGGAAAGTTTTTTCTCGGACGGATAAGTCTTGATACTGCTACCGGTATTATCGGTAATTTTCGCATTTATCTTTATAGAATCTCCGAACTTGTTTTTTTCGGTACCGTTACTGTCGGTAATGCCGTTAAAATACAAGCCCATTCCGTTTTTTGTCGCTGAAGAAGTGATTTCAATTCTGAAAAAATATTTTTGTCCCGGAACCATATTTTTTGTGCTGAATTCAGTTGAACTTTTTTCAACATATTGTTCATCGCCGTCTATAACATTGTTATGATTAGAATCAACAGCTTCAAAGAAAGTAGTCTGAGCAAGACCTGTTTCAATATCGTTGTCCAATGTTTCAACCTTATTGTTTTTTGCTTCCATGAACCAACATACTGTTGCAACAATTAACAAGACGGCTGTAACAACAAGAAATATTAAATTTTTAATTCCGAATTTTTTTACGCTATCTCCTGCCATAAAATATCGCCCTCTCGTTATCTTTTCCTGCCGCCGCCCTTTCGGACGGCAGCAGGTTTATTATTTTTTATCCCCAAAGAGTATTGTGTCTTATTCTGATACCCCAAGGAACTGTTGTTGATTTAACGATGGTCAAATCAAGTTTTACATTGCATAAGCCGGAGCCGTCGGAAACATCGAGATTTACAAATGTTCCGTCCTGTCCCTTGACTACTTTGACGTTATCAGACGGAAGTTCTTTTCCGTTAAGGCTTGCCTTAACCTCGAACTCATAGCCGTCCGGAAGCATATCGCCGATATAAAATCCGTTAAGGCTTGAGGAAATGAGCAATCCGTCAAGAGCAACATTACCTGTTGCCGAACCGTCTGCCGTAGACTTAGTAAAGGAGCATATTGCATCCGCATCAACACTTCCGGGTACTGTATTCCTGATAAGAACACCTACCGTTGTGCCTGACAAGTCAATTCCGCTGCTATTCTTAATATCATAAGTAATATTTGCAGTCTTAACAAGTCCGGGATTTATCGCACGGTAAACCATACTTGATGAATCACCGAGTTTGATTGTAAGCACGGGATCTTTATCCTCAACATACTTGTTAACTTTAACGGTAAATTTATCATCCTTACTTGTTATTGCAAGATAACCCTCAGGCTCACTTGCAGTAACATTTGTTTTACTGCCGTTATAGGTTACGGAGTTGTTGAAGGAGAATGATGTGTAATATCCGATATTACCCTTGCTTGAACCTCTGAAGAAATCTATGGTCTGAACGGCAAATAGAAGTGATTTTTCATACTTTGCAAACTTCGCATCGCTTTCTTCATACATTCCTGCGGGAATGGGATAATATCCTGTACCCAATGTCTTGAATTCACCGTTTGAACTGAATACATTTGCAAGCTTTGATGTAGTCTTTGAGGTTCCGTTTGTGGTTTCATCGCCGTGTAACTGAACATCGTAATATGTTTCCGATGATGTTGCACCTTCAAGTTTTCCGCAAACCGCCTCACCTGCGGTGGTTCCGCCGAAAACTGCACCTGTAATACTTGCACCGTTTTGAGCAATACCTACGATACCGCCAACATCCGATGTACCCGTTACCTTTGCGGTTGAAACAACATTCTTAACCGTTGCTGTATCAACACATCCCGCTATACCGCCGGATGCCATCGCACCGATTACTTCACCGGTGGTTACAACACCGTCAATATTCGCCGTATTGCTGATACATCCTGCCAAAGCACCAACCGAAGCACTGAAATCATTTTTAGTTCCTTCGACTTTACCGATTACAAATACATTGTTAACCGTTGCCCCGTCAATATGGTCTGCTAAACCTCCGACATAAACATTATCGGATTTGATATTAACACCGTTAAGTCCCACATTCTTGATTACCGCCGTTTCGTCAACGGTTCCGAACAATCCGCCGCTATTTGAAGTCAGGTTGGAAATTACATATTTTGTCTTTCCGTCATTGTTCAATTTTGCGGAGAATACGGGAATTTGCTTGAAGTCAAAGCCCTTCATGTCAATATCATTTGCAAGTTTGAAGTAAAGGTCCTTATTGGCACCGTAGTAACTCAAAGACTGAAGACTTGAAGCATCATTGATTTGATAGGGATTCTTCTCCGTTCCGAATCCGCCGAGGCTGAAGTTCGGGTTATTGACACCCGTCTTAACACGGATATAAAGTTTCGGACTGATTGAAGTGTTACGTGAAAGAACAATATCCTTATCAAACGACGCTACAACCGTTTCTTCACCGCCCACAGAGGTGGTTGAAAGAGTATTGGTTACGTTATTTATGTTAACATAATCAGTCGAGTTCTTCGGACTCCATTTAACATCAGCACTTACAGTGGAGTTAATTCCGTTATCATTTGAATCAAGAGCAAGACAATCTATATACTGACTGTTTGCGGTGATAATCGTTGCAACCGAAATATCGGAATACGCTTTCAATACTTCATAGTTTCTAAGCACTGTACCGTCTTCATATACGATTGCTTCGTTATTTTCGTCCTTAATCGGAGAATTCTCCGCTTTCAGTATTGATACAAGTTTCGGATAAGTATCCTTATTTTCTGTATCAACAACGAAACTTCCCTCTCCGTAAGTTACGTTATCACCCTCGACCTCAACTTCGCACTTCATGGATTTTGCCGCATTTTTAAGTTCGATAATATTCTTCGTAGGCACGGCATATACAAAGCTGTTTGCCGACTTACCGCCTGCGATCGCTTTATCAACATAAACCGATTTAAATTCAGTCTTTCCTGCAACCGTACCGAATGCAATAGATTGTTGAGATTCATTGAAGTAACCTAAGTTACCGGCAATATAACAGTTTGTTACACATTCGGATGATTTTGTTACGTTACCGACAAAGGCGGCAACTGTATCTGTTTCAGCAGGTTCATTTGCGAAAATCAATCCCGTTCTTGAATATGAGGAATCAATCGTACCTGAATTTTGTCCTGCAAAACCGCCCACATTTGTTACAACTGCACCGGCTGCCGAATTAACGGAACCGTCAACCATTGCAAAACTGTTTGTAACCGTTCCCGCATTATCTGCAACAAATCCGCCGATATTTGTAATCAAATCACCGTCATCCGTAACGATACTGCCTGAAGCACCGGTATTGTTAATCTTACCTTTACTTGTATTGGTTACGGCGATGACACCGCAATTATTTGCAACACCGGTTATTGAAACATCTGCTACGCAACCGTCAATTATACCGTTATTTTTAAGTACAAGACCTGCTACGTTATTACCCTTTTCGGTTACAACGCTTCCCTTTACGTAAACGTCATACAATCCGCCGTTGTTTTCACCCACAAGAGCAACATCGGAATTCTTTGTAAGTTTAAGATTATTAAAGATTACATTTGAAATTCTCGACTTGGAATCAAGTTTTGCGAAAACTGTTGAATTGCAGGACAGATCCTTAATTGAGTAAGCGTTACCGTTAAGAACAAATCCGTCATAGGTTATTGTCGTTTCTTCCGGAACGTAACCTGTCTGTTCATCCACATATTTATTTACGGTAAACTTATACTGCTTGCCGTCAAGATTTTTGATTGCTCTTGACAATTCGGATGCATCAATATCCGACATCAACTGATAGTAAACCGTTCCCTGAACAGGCTGGTTCTGTTCATCAAGAGGTGTTACCCACTGGTCATAGAAACCTGTATAATTTTCTTTAGCCGTTTCATGCTCATCGGGAGTCATACATACGTGCATTAAATCTTCAACCGAACCTACAAAATAAGGCTGCTGGTATGTTCCTCTCATATCAGAGCAAAGTCTTCTGTAAGTTCTCTGACCGTAGTCCTCCAAACCTACAACGGAAGCACCGATATCAATATATTCGGAAACGTTCTTCGTTCTGTTAATAGCGGCCTTTGTGATACCGCCTGTTTCGGTTATCGTTGTACCGGACCATGCAAGTTCATAAGAAACTTCTTTCGTATCATAAGTTTCCGTTTCCTCGTTAAAGGTATAACTTGTATATTTGAATGTGGTGGGAACAGTAAGAGCCATTGTTATACCCTTACCGCTTCTTGCCGAAAGGTCATCATCATCCGGCTCAATGGAAAGAACGGAAAGTATTGCATTAACCTTAATTATCGGTGCAACACCTTCGTTGAGGATACCTCTCAGGTACGGATAAGCACCGCCGGAGAAGCCCCAAACGCTTGTATCCCATCCTTCAAGAGCCTTACCGGAAGTAAGTTCCTTTGTGGTGTAGGAGATGTTACCCTTTGCGGAATCGTCTGCCTTATCACCCACAGATGTCATTCCCACGTTCGTATTAGTCCATTTATCGAAGTAACAGTTTGAAACCGTTGCTCCGGAATTCATTGTTGTACCTACGGTACCGCCCACACCGTAATAGCATGTTCCCACATCTTTTTTGAGTGTTGAAACATACGGGTTTGCAACAGAACCTGAAGAGTAAACATTCTGTACGTTACCCTTAGATACACCGGTAACACCGCCGATACCTACGCCGTATGTTGCCTGGGAAGAATAATTCTTTATCGTTTCAAAATCGGCAACCACCGCTGCGGATGAATAACAGTTGATAACATCCTTATTGTTAACACCGCAAAATCCTCCGACACCGACAACACCTGTATTGGTACCGGTTACATTTACGCTTCCGGGTACTTCCCCTGTTCCGCAGGAAACATTACCTCCGCTGAAACATCTTATTACAGCATTGGCACCGTTTGTATCACCGGCATCCTGTCCTACAATACCGATACAACCGCCGATACCGTATGTGGAGGAGTCGGAAAGTGTCTTAAATGATTTAACTTCAACATTACCGGAAGCAAAACTGTCGCTGACGGTACCCTTTGCCATATATCCGATAAGTCCGCCGACACCGCTGGTCTGAGTAAGTTTATCGCTCAGAACGTTACCTGTTGCATAGCAGGATTTTATCGTACCCTTTGATTCACCGATAAGACCGCCGATGGAGTTTGCGGAACCGGTTACTGTATTTGAAGCATAGCAGGAAGAAACAACATCTGACGGATATTCAACATAACCGATAAGACCGCCTACATAACTTCCCGTACCCTTAACTGTTCCCTTTTCATCCTCAATGGAAGATTTGGAAACACCGCATCCGCTGACTGTTACATTTTCACCCTTGACACAGCCGATGAGAGAACCTACATAGTTTCTTCCCTCTACGGTGGCATCAACAATATTCAAGTCTTTTACGTATGCGTAGGATGCATTTGTTGTATTGATCGTATAGTCGCCGTTTGATACCATGGAGAACATTCCCACATAATCGCCCGTTGACTTAATAGTAAGATTCTTAATCGTATGACCGCTACCGTCAAACTGACCGATATAACCGTATGTGGGGTTATCATTACCGATGGGTTTGAACATTGTAGTGTTGGATTCCTGAATCTCAATATCTCTGATAAGTTTGTAATCATAATAGTAACAGTAATATGAAGCAAACTTACTGCCCGGATCCGCAACCTCATAATCGGCACTGCCGAGAGCGAACAACTGTCTTTCCGTTGCTACACAGTATCTTGAACCGTAGCTCATGGGAATTTTGAATTCTCTCTTGACCTTAACGCCGTCAATCTCCGCCTCACCGAATACTACGGGAACCTGAAGATTGTAAATCGCTTCACCGTTAGCAAAGACCGTACCCTTTGCACTGTTAAGAGCAATTCTTGTGTTATTTGTTAAATCAACACCCTCTGTTGCCTTAACGCTCTTTATAGTGGTATTGAAAAGATTTCTGTAAACAGAAGTCAGGTTTTCCTTATCCTCAAAGAGAAGGTCAACATTCTTATTGTTTACTTCCTTTTTATCAACCACAGATTTATTTCCGTAAAGATTGGTATCATATTCTTTCGGATACACAACCGTATCGGATGTATCAAAAATTGATGAAGAATATTTTACCTTGCTTCCGGAGACGGTATTGATAAGTGATACGGGATAAACTATACCCTTTCCGTAACCTTCCTGACCGTCAACACTTGCTTCTTCTTTCTCACTGGTCAAAATCGGTACGGAAGAAATACCTGCATAGGCTTTTGAATATTTATCCGCAACGGTTTGAGTTCCGGTCATTGTTCCGTTTTCATCATAGGAAACAACGGTGAGAGCCTGTTCTGTTACGGGAACGGGATAGAAGCCTTCGGAATATGTCCATTTTTCGGAAGATATTCCCTCAACGGTTTCACCCTTCGTCAACTCGGTGGTTGATTTTTCCGTACCGTAATTTGTCTGGGTATGGTCAACCTTGAGAAGTGAAGAATCGTAATAAACATTTGAGAATGTTGTTGCCGGAGCACCTCCCGCTACTGCGGAAGAAATCATTGCGAATGAGTTTTTGGTCATTGCGATATTCTGTCCCGCATCAATACAGGAAGAAATCTTTCTGTTATCGCCCTTAGCACTCATATCGCCGTAAATACCGTGTCCGCTTGCAGTTGTACCGGTAAACAAACAGTTGTTGATGTTTATTCCGGAACCCTGTCGAATATATCCTACGATACCGCCGGCATATCCGATATCACTGAGCTGACCTTGTGCGGGAGCATAAATACTGCCCGTTGCGAAGCATCCGGAAATTTCTCCGTTTGAAGAATCAAGTCCCTGATCAATGCTTCCTATTATACCGCCGGCACAAACATTTCCCTCTGTGCCGAAGGCGTTTACATCACTTTCGGTAAATGATTTTCTGACTGTGGACTCTTTTGAAGTACCGATAAGTCCGCCCACATCATTTTTACCCACAACCATACCGTCAACAACGGAACAGTTTTCAACGATAATATGGTCTGCACTGCCGACAAGTCCGCCCACATTTTTATTACCCACAATTCCGTTGGAAGTTTTCTTATTTCCGTCGGAATCAAGAAGTTCAACGTGAACATTCTTTATATAAGTGCTGTTCTTACCGTCGGAATACGCACTTCCGAACAAGCCCACATTATCACTTGTTTCACGGTTGATGAACAAGCCTTTGACAGTATAGCCCTGACCGTCATAGCAACCCTTAAAGGGTGCGGATGCTGTTCCGATGGGAGCAAATCCCATACCGCTGTTGTAGTTGATGATCTCCTCGTTAAGTCCGCTCTTATTATAGGTATTCGTCAAATCAATATCATTTGTCTGCCTGTAATAATAGTAGTTACCTGTCAGGTATCTGACAACTGCAAGTTGTGTCGGATTGGTTATCAGGAAAGGATCCGCCTCTGTACCTGTACCGTGGATTTCAACACAAAGGATGGGAACGGTGGTGGAAAGACCACATTCGTATGCGGCTCCGATAAGGGCTGCACCGTATTCTCTCGGATAAACGATAAAGCCGTAATATGTGCCTATTCCCGCATCCTCATACATTGTAAATCCGCTGTCCTCATCAAGTTCAACGCAACATTTTTCATCATTGGGATCGGACTTGTTTACGGAGAAACCGTCTTTATCAATGGTACTGATTTTTCCGTTACCGTACTCAAGTTCAGACTTGTTGAACATTGCATACAACTGATGGGGTGAATCAAGATTTCTTGTAATTGCGATCGCATTCCAACTCTGACACTCGTCTGTGGAAATAACGAAGTTACTGCCCACATTGATATTTTCAAAGGGAACCTTTTCCGCTTCGACAGATTGGAAATTATCCACTCCGTACATTCCGAAGAAATCGTAATCCTGCGGATATGAGGAATAAAGATTATCGTGGAATACTTTTGTTGAGAAATCGTCATCATCAACAAATACTCCCTCGTTGAAGCCTGCGATAAATTTACCGTAATAATGGCTTGAAGATGTACCGGAGTTTTTAATCTTTTCCGTTTGACCGTCGGAATAGAATACAGTTGAACTGATAACACCGTTTGTAAATAAGGGAGTCGTTACCGCTTCGGTAACATTTTCTAAATCCATTGCACCGAACACACCGCCGGCATAAGCGGTCCAGCCGTTTGCGGTAACCTTTCCGCCTGCAACACAACCGTCCATGGTTATGTCGTTGGGGTTGACCACACCGTAAAGGTAAGCATAAGTTCCGCCGGCATAAATAATCTGTGTGCCGATATTCTGTGATGCCGTTACGGTTGCATAACCCTCAACATCCGTCAAGGTCAATTCCGTAAAGTAGTTGGATTCATTCGTTGCAATTATGCCGGAAGCATATTTATATGAATCCACCGTACATTTTTTATCAACATAACAGTTATTGAACTGTAAAGCCGTTTCACCTTTGATAACACCTAACAGGCCCGCACCTGCGGTTTGATTTGCAAATGCCGCATCGTATTTTGCGGTGATATTTGAGTCTGTAATTCTCACATCCGTAAGATTAAGACTGCCCTCCTGCTTCGGAGCATCCTTCGGCACGTAAACCGCACCGACTGCACCGCCGGAAATATATCCGTTGACCTTCGTCTGATATACAGAACTCTTTAAGGTTTTTACTTCATATTCATCCGTTTCTGAAGGTCCGGTAATCGTACCTACCGCCTGAGCCACAATACCGCCTGCGATATCGTTACTTGTGGCACCGCCCATAAACGTGCCTGCGGCAAGGTTACCTGTTGTAACATTACATCCGCTGACGATAACATCTTTAAGTGTTGCCGCCGAAGATGTAACAGTACCTACCGCACCGCCGGCAGAACCGGAGGCTGTGGTTACCGTAGTACCTTTAACGATAAGTCCGTCAACCGTACTTTCACCTGCAACAGTACCTATCGCACCGCCCACAAGACCGTTTGAAGTGCTTTCCGTAGAGGTTACGCTGCAATTTGTTACACGTACATTTTGGATAGTTGCACCCTCTGCAAGTTTACCGGCAACAATACCTGTTCCGGCAGTGGTATCACCGCTGTTAATTGAGCAGTTGACAAATTCAACATTGCTTACATTGGGAAGAACATTACCGTCTGCGTCCTTTAACGTACCCTGAACAGTACCGAAGTATCCGGCAGGGTTATCGGACATATCAAATGTTGCGTTAAGACCGGTAATTGTATGTCCGTTACCGTTATAGTAACCTTTGAATACATTAACAAGCTGATTGCCGGCAGTTATGGAGTATCTTGAGCCTTTACCGGTAAAGTCAAGGTCTACCGTCTGGGAGAAATAATATCCCGGAAGAGCCTTAACAAGGAAGAAGAAGATATCTTCATTTGTAACCTGGATAGGATCGTCCGCAGTACCTTCACCGTCAAAGTTTACACCGCAGACAATGGGAATACCGATCTGCAATCCGTTTTCATAGGTGAAAATCAAATCTGCCGTTGCGAAAGCATGGGTTACGATCTTATAAGGTCTGTCTTTCTTTGTCTTTTCATCCTTATTTTCTTCGATTTCAAATACACTTGTGTCTGATGAAGTTATGCTTTTAAGTTTGAAATCAGCAGAATTAAGTGAGAAACCGAAAACAGTATCTTCATCAGTCAGATATTGATTTTGGAAATTCTCCTCAAAGAAGAATTCGGCAGTACCGAAATTAAGTGAACCGTAAGTTACGGTGCCTTCACCGGAGGTGAAAATCGGTACGATTCCGACACCGATGGGGATTATTACACCGTCAGCATCATAACCGAAGTTTACTTTATTAACGTCATAGATAGTTTCGGTAAAATCATTATACTGATAGTTATATATCTCGGAAAGTCCGAAAAGTCCGTATTCAGATGACATATAGGAGGAGTAGAAAATCTTGTCAAAAGGTTTACTTGTATATTCATACTCCCTGCCCTGTTTATCGGTATCGGGATAAGGCGTGGTTTGAGTCGGAATTTTATCCGGATCGGTTGTTACGGAGTTACCTTCAATGGAACCGCAAACAACACCGAATCTTTGAGAAGCATCGTAAATCGCATCAAATTCAGCAGTAACGATACAATCCTCAACAAATGAATCTGTTTGCTGATAAAGTCCCGTCTGAATTGAAGCAAGCTGTCCGATAATACCGCCCACATTACAGTCGCCCTTCAGAACTCCGCCGCCTGTTGTATTTTCAATTCTGATAAGGGGTTCAAACGTTGTGGGATTCATAAGTTTGGCTTCATTGGTGATTACACCGATTACACCGCCCACACCGGATGATTTAATTATTGTTGCACCGGTAATATTCTTTTCACGCTGAGTAAGAGCGGCACCTGTGGTACAGTTTGTAATCAACAATGAAGTATCATACATACCGCCGTTGTTCTGAGCTCTGCCCAATAATCCGCCTGCAACATAAGATGCGGAAACAGAAGATTTATTATCAACAATGCAATCTTCAAATCTGTATTTATAACTTGTAAAGGTGGTTCCGATAAATCCGCCGCCGAAACCGTTTAAATATGTTTTACCCGTTGAGTAAACATTTACGGAATTTACACGGACACCCTTTGCTGAAAGTCCGTAATTATTATTACCGCTGTTTTCGGAACCGGCACCGAATGCACCGCCTGCAACGATACCCTTAACATTTACATTCTCAACAGTACAAGGTATTGAAAGAACCGTCTCCTTTGCAGGAAGACCTGTTGAAGGATCAATAACGGGAGTACCGTCTCCGTCAACTTTATCAACTGTTTCGTATGTTCCGTTTACAGTACCGCTGAATGTTCCTGCCAAACCGCCTGCGTAGGATGTTCCGGATTCCGCAGTGCTGATAACGTCAACATAACTAACCTTAACATTTGTCAAAGAGGAATTTTCCGCCTGTGAACCGAAACCGATCAAACCGCCCACATTAGTAAGTCCCTGAACGGTGATAATATTATCGGATTCACCTGTTACGGAAACGTCTGTCATAACAACACCGTCACCTGCAAATCCTACAACACCGCCTACTGCACCGTTGATTTTTCCGGTGTAGACAACATTGATTTCGGTATTACCGATTACAGATACATTGGAGATTGTTGTATTAACCGCTTTACCCGCAACAATACCTGAATAAAATCCTTTATTGTTGTTGGTGTCAACAAGTGATTTAACAGTAGTGTTTTCGATGATTATATCGGTGATTGAAGCACCGTCCGTATAACCGAACAAGCCGAAATTATCGGAAACGGTTACATTCTCACCTGCCGCAGGATACTGCGAATCAAAATAGAGATTGGAAATTCTATACGGACCGCCCTCTGCGGAAGAAATATGACCTGCAAAAGGTTTATCATCAGTACCGATTGAGGGGAATGAGTTGCCTGCCGCCTGAGAACAGGATTCCGAACAGTCAATATCATTCATCAAGGTGTAGTATGCGGTGTAGAATGAAGGACCGACCTCACCTGTTAAAGGATTATCATGATGCTCTACAATACCGATAAGGTCTTCAACATCATAAATCTTATAGGGATTTGCCAATGTTCCCGCACCGTCAAATTTATGATCACCTTTAAGAACTACGGTAAATCCTACATTGAAGGAAACCGTTTCATCATTTACGGTACCGCTGTAAGCCGTATAGACTTTTGCTTTACCTTTATAAGCACCGGTTCTGATTTGCAAACGACCTACCGCATTATTCAAAGTAGTTGTTGCCAATGTGATCTTAGTGCTGTCCGTCTGGAATGTGGGAGCCGGAGTATAAGTGAATGTTGCTCCCGAAACATTCGGAAGATTTGAAACCTTATAAACAGAGTTCGTCTGAGTTATACTTGTCTTTAATCCGACAGTATTTGTACCTTCTCCGGTTAAAATATAACCGCTTGCAGTTGTATTGTAACCGTTGATAAGAAGTCCGCCGCCGTTTTCAATCTCCTGCTGATTATCACCGAGATTCATATCATAATATGATCTTGAACCTGCGGCAGCAGTATCAACAGCATTACCGTAAGGAGAAATCGCATTTCCGAATGAGGAGAACACGGCATTATTAACAATACTTGTAAGATTTCCCGCATTTGTTGAATTAAAGATATGTCCGATAACAAGACCTTTTATAACCGCAAGATTTTTTGCAGAGAATGATGCTGTAATATAACAATCCTTAACAATGGGAGTTGCACCGGAATGGGCATTACTTCTCAATGCACCGATTACACCGCCCAATACGGAGGAACCCACCAAAGTACCTGCGGAAATACAGTTGGTGATTGAAATTCCGTCAGTATTGAAGTTTGTGGAAAATCTTCCCACGATACCGCCGGCACAATCTATAACAGAGCCTTTAAGACCTGTTGTTTCAATAGTCGCCTTGTTGGTACAGTTCTCAATTTTGAGAATACCGTTAGTAAAGGATTGAATATTACCCACAATACCGCCGGCAACAAGAGATTTAACCTTTGATGTTTCATCAAGAGAACAACCGGTGATAATCTTATCGCCCAAAGGAGCAACTGAAACATAGTTACTGATTTGTGAAAGAATACCTGCGGCGATATTCTCCGATTCTATTGTAGAATCAATAATCTTACAATTACTGATAGTCGAAGATTCATTTACATTGACAAGCCTTGTAACGATACCGGAAGCATAATCACCTTTGATCGTTGAAGATGTAAACTTACAACCTTCAATTAAGTTACCGCCGAATGCACCCACGATACCGCCCAGAGAACCGACAGTCTGTGCTGTCTTGCAGTCGGAAATGATATTTGTATCCTTAACTGTACAGTTAGTAATTGTATTGAGTTTATGCGGAGCGATTGCGGTAATACCGCCGATGCCCTCTTTTGCTGCGGAAATTTCACATCCGTCAACAACACAATCGCTGATTGCGGCAAATTTTGTTTCTTCGGCAAGTCCTTTTGAACCTACACGTCCGATAATACCGCCAACATAAGCGGAGTCAAAGACCGTATCGGTTGATGAAAGACTTGAAGTAACGGTTGTTCCGCTGACTGTACAACCGCTTATCGTTGTGAGGCATTTTTCACCGCTGCCGGTATAAACACCGCCGACGATACCGCCCACACCGGATGTACCTGTAACAACAGAGTTTGTAACAGAACAGTTTGTGATAGTTGCACCGTCTATTACCTGACCTGCAATTCCGCCGGTATATGAACCGCCGACAATATTACAGTTATCAAGAACAATTCCGCTGATATCGGCACCGTTAACGTATCCGAACAATCCTTTACCGGGATTGACGTTGGAAATTGTAAGGTTGCTGATTCTGTGAGCGGCCGGGGTAACATTACCGGAAGCATCTATATTTCCGGATTTAAATTCACCCTTAAATGCAAGACCTGAAGTTTTACCGATGGGATCTATGGTAAAGCCTGTCATATCAAGGTCTGCTACCAAAACATATTTATTTGTTTCGCCCACATACTTATTCTGTAAATGAGTTACTGTATCAAGTTGTCCCTGATCCTTTGCGATAATATACAAATCTGTGGGTTTGGAAATAAGGAAATAACCGTCCTTCATTGCCAAATCACTTGACGTGAGAATACCTACTTTGGCGATAAGTCCCGTATCCTTGTGCTTGATATACAATGTTGCACTGTTGGGATGACCGTCGTCAAAGCTGACCGTTACACCGATACCGCCTGTGGTTACGGAAAGTTTTCCAACATGGAATTTCGTATCGGAAGCGGCAAAGTATGCACTGAAATATTCAGGAAGATCAAGAGATGATGCCTGATATGTTTGCCAATCAAATCTATCAAGATTTTCGATGGCTCTGACGCTTGCGGAGTTAGTCGAACCGCCGAGAATGATCATACTTGTATCACTTGTCGCACCGGAGTTTGTATCCATTTCAAAGAAACTCCAGGGTTTACAACTGCCGGTAAATGAACCGTCGGGGATACCTTTGCTGACTCCTCGTCCGCTTATATAGAAATCGGAAGGAGTATAAACACAGTTATACAAATGTGCGGAACTGTTGCAGGATGCCGCAAAGATGTAGTTATTATCCGTAAGTGAAACTGATGTTGTGCTTGCTTTTACACCGCCGGAAGCATAACAATTCTGAATTGCACCGCCGTCAAGAGATAAAATCCTGCCGATAAAACTTGCACAATATTCAACACCTGATTTTGAAACAGTAATTACGGAACTCGAACCGCAGTTATCAATTATCGCTTTTTGTGCATCAACAAAACCGATAAGTCCTCCGAAAGAACCCTGTTCATTTCTGACATTTGCATCAACGTAGCATCCGTAAATGTAACTGTTAGCATAAACACCTTTGATAAGAACACCGGACTCGGCTTCGGAAGCATCAACGGTATTTGCAGAATTATTAAGTTTGTATGTTACGTTTTTAACGGTAGCATTACAAATTGAACCTAAAATATTACTCTTAACATTATATACCGCATTATCCGGGATAACGATATTCAGATTTTTAATAACACCGTTTGCAAGGTTTGAAGATTTATCGGCCGCATCGGATGGGTCCGACTTATGAGTTGTTTCATCATTGGGAACGGTATTATCACGTGAACCGTAAATTTCCTTGAACATAGGATAACTCAAAGGATAATTTACCGTTTTATTATTGAAATCAAATGAACCCCAGAATGTTGTCGCCTTCGGCCATGAAGCGGTATTTAAAGTAACACTTGTTGCGGTACCGCCGAATTTATAATGTGCATAAGGAACGTAAGTTGCCAACTGGAACATAACATATCCTGTCAGAACATAAGGAGAATCAGCAGTTCCCTCACCTGCAAGAGCGGAACTTGTATTCAATGTTCTGAATACCATAGGCTCATTTTCAAGTTTAATGGATGTTGAAGTGTTTCCTATATTATTAGGAAGCTGAATATTAACATCGTAATAAATTTTATCCGATTTATTTGTACCTGAAACGCTGTAGGTAAATCCGCTTGAATCGGATGAGATTGTACCGTTAACGGTGGTTGTATCAAGAGAATACTTTCCGATTACGGTAAACTGTGCAGTTGACCATCCGGAGAAAGTAAAATCAGTATTATTGCATTTCAAAGAAGATGAAGTTGTAACATTGGCGTAAGCCTTGGAGAACTGAAGGTCGCCGAAACTTTCACCTGTTCCGCCGTGTGATGCGGGACTCGGTCTGCCGGAAACAATACTTGAATAGAAACAGTTTCTTATTCTGTTACCTGCAAGTGCCTTATCACCCACCGTACCCACAACGGCACCGAGAGTTTCGGAAGAATCGAGAATTTTAACAAGTGTAAAGCAGTTTTCCACAACGAACTTGCTTTCATCCGAACCGATACCGATGATACCGCCCACACTTCGGGCAATATCCGTACCTGCACCGCCGGTGGAACCGGTTGCAACGCAGTTTTTGATTACAAAGTTACTTGTACCTGCAATACCGCCGTAAACACCGTCCGCAACGGTATCGTTAAAATATACACCGACTTTTTCGGCAGAACATTTCTGGATATCACCTGTATTTTTACCTGTGATACCGCCATATACATTTCCGCCCGTTGCAAGGATGTTGCAATCTGTTGCGGATGTATTTGTCTTTGATGTAAATGTACCTTTGACGGCACAGTATTGGATACGTCCGGTATTGTTTCCTACGATACCGCCCGTATTGTTTGCACCGCTTATCTTATTAAGCGTGGCTTCAAGATAGTAAAGACCCGTACGTGAACTTGTTGCCGAGGTGAAGTTTGAACCCACCATACCGCCGACAAAGTTACACTTTCCCGCACTTATCTCCACATCCTTGGCTCTTATCTTATTTACATAACCTCTGTTCTGTGCAACTGCTACACCGACATAACCTCTTGTACCGGCAGATGTAACCTTAACACCCGTAAAGGCGTATGTGCTTTGGTTTTCAAAAAGAGTTGAACCGTCAAACGTACCGGAGTTATCAACAATACCTGCCGTAACACCGGAATAAATTTTAAATGATGAACCGTCAACAGGATTGAAATATTCATCAAAGTTTGTGGATTGAGACATATTTACCGTAATATTCGTGAATCGGCAATCGGTAACAGAACCGTCATTCTTAAGAATAATACCTAATGCTGCGGCATTTGAATAGGTATTTGTCAGTTTGATATTATTGAATATTACATTATTTATTTCTGATTTTGAATTGACATAACCGAAAATCGCAAGTGAAGTAAGACCGTCTCCGGTTACGTTAAGACCTTTGATTGACTTGCCGTTACCGTCAAGAATGAAGAATACGTTATCGCTGTCTTCTTCGGGATCAACGGAAACAATGGCATTGGGAAGATAATCGGATGATGCTTTGTTAATATCATCAACAGTTACGGAACTTAAATCAATATCGGATGTAAGTCTGAAATATTTGTTGGAGTTACCGTTATCGTTGATAACCTGAGACATTGCAAGAAAATGTTCTTTATCGGCAATCTTATAAGGATTTTCCTTTGAACCTGCAACACCGGTTGCATTGACACCTTCCCAGCTGAATGCTTTATTATCGGGCTTTGTTTCGTTTTCTTTTTCGATAATTTCGGTCTTTTCTTCTCTTTCATCTTCAACGGGAGTTTCAATTTCAACGTACTCAACCTTTGTTGTTTCTTCACGGGAATCGGAGGTTGTGTTCTCGGAAGAGGTTGTTTCGTCGGAAATTGAGGAAGAAACAGTATTATCGGCAGTAGTTTCAACTTCGGAGGTATAAGTTTCGTCTACTATTGTCGTTTCTTCGCTGAAATTCATTGCAGCATAAACGCCGGATGAGGACAGTAATACCCCACCGGTCAAAATCAAGGCTATTAACCTTTTAAAAACCCTTCTATCCATAAATTTACCTCCGTGAATTACCGTTTTAAAATGTTGCTGAAATTTCGCCTTGAAATCCGCAATCTCTTTCTTATAAAACCCTTGATTTATCGGGCTTTATTTATCTGTAAAGTATTTTTACTTTACAAGAAATATTATCTGTAAAGTAATTTACTTTACATCAAATCAACCTTATCTTTTTACTGTTTACCGGTTGATTTTTCTTTTGCTTTCTGTTTAGCTGACTTTTCTTTCTCTTTTGCTTTCTGCTTTTCCGCTTCAAGCTTTGCTTTGGCTTTTTCTTTGGCTATTCTTTCTTTTTCCTTCGCCTGAGCCTTTGCTTTTTCGATTGCTAAACGTTCTTTTTCTTTGGCTTTCGCTTTTGCGAGTTTTTCTTTTTCAATTCTTGCTCTTTTTTCCGCTTCAGCCTTTGCTTTCGCTTTTTCTTTTTCTTTTAATGCTTTTTCTTTTGCTAAGGCATCCGCTTTCTCTTTAGCAAGTCTTGCTTTTTCCTTTGCCTTCTCTTTGGCGAGTTTTTCTTTTTCAAGTTGAGCCGCTTTTTCTGCCGCCGCTTTTTCTTTTTCCTTCGCCTTCAGTTTTTCGGCTTTTTCTTTTTCCTTAGCAAGTGCTTCTGCTTTCTGTTTTGCAAGACGTTCTTTTTCTTTCGCTTTTGCTATTTTCTCTTTTTCAAGTTTTGCGGCTTTTTCCGCATCCGCTTTAGCCTTTGCCTTTTCTTTTTCTTTTCTTGCTTTTTCTTTCGCTAATTGCTCAGCCTTTGCTTTCTCTTTTCTGGCTTTTTCTTTTTCTTTTGCAATTCTTTCCTTTTCAAGTCTGATTGCTTTTTCCTTTTCAGCCTTTTCTTTTGCTAACTGCTCAGCCTTACGCTGCTTTTCCAAAGCAATCGCTTTTTCTTTTGCAAGACGTTCTTTTTCTTTCTGCTTTGCAATACGCTGTTTTTCTCTTTCCTTTGCAGCCTTTTCCAAAGCAAGTTCTTTTTCTTTCTTGGCTTTGAGTCTTGCTTTTTCTCTTTCTTTTCTGGCTTTTTCCAACGCTTTTTCTTTTGCAATTCTTGCCGCTTCTCTTTCCTTCCTGCGACGTTCGATTTCTTTCTTCCTCTCGATTTCCGCTTTAATACGTTCTTCGATTATACGTTTACGCTCATTTTCGGATATAATCGCTCTTGCGATTGCCTCTTTAATCTTACTTTCACCCTGAGTTTTGCGTTTTGAGGCAAGTTTCATCTCATCAATGAATACTTTTCTGATTTCCGCTTCGTCCATATCATAATCAAGGACAAGCTCCTCGGCAAGACGTTTAAGGAATTTAGGTTTAAGTTTACGCTTTTTAAGTTTTCCGTGATAATCTTCCGCTTTATCGGATGAATTACGTTTGAGAAGCATATAGTTATCAGCCATAACATTATACAAATCATCACGGTATTCATCGGAAACCATTTCGTCCGCTTCTTTAACGGTGATTTCATATCCCACTTCATCATAGGACTGGATGAATTGCCAAAGAGCAAGACAGGCACGGAAGTCCGGGTTCTTCAAAATAACATTCGTTCTCATAATGGGAGGACGTACCGGAGTACAATTCCTCATAGAACGCATAAATGATGAATGAACAAAATCATCAATAACTGTTTTTATTCTCAAAATACGGTCGAAAACAGACCTGTCTTTTCCGTTTGAATTAGTATCATCACCTGCAAACTGTGTTGCAATTTCCATTTTAAATGTAATAAGTTCATTTCCGTTTTTAACTGAACTTTCCATTTTAAGAGAGTTCATATTTTCATCATCGGAGAGATTGAAAAGAACATTATATCTTTCCTGGATAAACCATTCAAGTTGTTTTACGAGAGTGTAGATAAATCTGTTTTCATAGATTTCAAAACTTTCTTCACGGAAAACATTCAAGATATGGTGCGGTGTAACGGTATCATCCTCAACCCTTGCAATAAGATTTGTATGTTGAGCAAGATGACGAACCGATTCGGCAGTGATCTTTCTTGCACGCTCGATAGCAACGATTTCTTCTTCCTGAACGATGAACTTACGGGGATTTCTGATGATATTATCAAGAGGAATAATACAACTCTCAATGGCATCAACCCAGCGTAAATCTATTTTTTTCTCAAAGTACCTGTGAAACAGGGAAAAGTTGTTAGTACCGGTTGAAATGGCTTCATGCATATAGTCATAGAAGTCATTGTCAGCCGAAGCCGCCGCCATCCTTTCCTTGTAAACGGAATATAAATCCAAAAATGAGTCGCTCATTGAGATGTCCCCTTTATAAATTGAAATAAAGTAGATGTTTTAAAAATTACATAAGTTTCTGAAGTCTTTCAAGGTATTCCTTGGATTCGTTCATGTTTGATTTACCGAAATGCTTATTAAGATATGTAATAAGTCCGCCGATTTCGTTACGGATGAAAGAAATGTTAAGACTTTCAAATTTACGAAGGATTTTATGGCAAAGAACGAAGTCGATACCGTCAATTTCAGTTCCGCCGCAAGCAACGTAAGCAGGTACAAAATCTTTAAGCTGTTTAACAATACGGTTACCGAAAGCAAGACGGAAATGTTCAATAACATAATCGTCAAGTTCTGCAATCTTTTTAAGATTTTCTTCGGAAACCTTGTATTTTTCCTGTGCTTCAAGGAACATTTCCTCAATATGCTTGTAGTTAAGATACATAGGATCGGTAAGAGGAGCCTCAAAGAATTTACCCTTTGTGTTAATATCAATGGGAATAGCACGGTCGTAAACCTTATCGGTAACGGCAAAGGTGGAGTCGTCGTTATTGATTGTACCGATATACCACATATTATCGGGCAATTTCATTTTACCGTCAAAGAGGAGTTTCGGGTCTGTGGGCCATACGTTGGGAACGAGGCTTACAACCCACTCATCACGGGAAGGCATTTCAAGGATTGACAAAAGTTCTGCAAAGTAATACTCAACACGGGCGATATTCATTTCGTCAAGGATTACAAGATAAATATCATCAACATATTTTGCTTCGTACATCTTTTTGAGTACTTCTGTTTCATTAAAACGCTTTGTAAATTCATTGAAGTAACCGAAAATTTCCGTACGGTCTCTCCATGAAGGCTGAACGGATGCGATGGTAACATCGTTCATTGTAAACTTACCGAAAGCGTAGGGAAGTGAAGTTTTACCTGTACCGGAAATACCTTGAAGAATAACAAGTCTTGTTGAAGAAAATGCGGCAAGGAAAAGTCTGATAATATTGATTTCATAGTAAAGTCCCATACGGCTACATGCGAAATTACGGAAACGTTCGCATATTTCGGGAAGAGTGATTGTATTATCAAATTCATGAGGAACATTATTTTCCATAGCGATATCAACCTGAGTAAGCTTGTAAAAACGGCTGTAATCATCAGCGTTTTTATCAATATTACTGTCTTCATCATCGCTGTCGGCGGATTTTTTACCCGAACCCTCTGCCATATCGGAAGCAAACTCTTCATAAGGCATATCACCGGGGTTAAGACCGAGCTGAGAAACTTTCATAGCAAGAATTTTCTGCTTTTCCATATTCAACTTGATAACTTCACGGTTAAGATTTCCGACCTCGTTAAGAAGTTCTTCCTGGTCAACGAGAGTTTTACGCACTCTTGCATATTTTTTGAGAAGAAGAACGATAAGAAGGATGATACCTACGAGAGCGGCTATAACAATTATCATGCTGAGAATTGCAAGAGCCCACTGTCCGGCACCGAAAGCACCCTTATAGTTCTTGAAAATTTTAAAATACTTCGGGATATTGAAAACATTAGCGATACCGAGACCGATACCCTTAATAATACCCCAAACACCTTTTACAAAAAACTGTGCCAAAAAATCCTCTAAAAATTTCATCAGTACATTCATTTTTTTCACCTCATAAATTTCTTGTTTAATATCAAAATTATAAAGCCTTGATTAAATATATATATAAAAATCTTTATTCAAGATTTAATTTTCTTTTTCATCTTCGGCATTTTCAGGCTCGCTGTCTTTTTCATCTGTTTTTTCATCAGAATCATTTGGTTCATCTTTTTCTTTCGCCTGTTCTTCTGCCTGTTTTTGAAGATACTCTTCAATCGCTTTTTTCTTAAGTTCTTCCGTTAACTCTTCCTTGGAAGCGACTTCCTCTAAAGCGGCCTCCTTCTTCGTTTCGATAAGAGTTACGATAAATTTATAAACCATGTAGAAGAAAATAAGAGCAAGCGGAAGGATCACACAGAAAAGGAAACCGTATTTTCCTTTTAAGAAATCCATAACCGAACCGAGTTTCGGCACTCTGGAGCCGTTATCGGAGGTTTTCACATCGTCATTTTCTCCAACCCACGAATAAACTCCGACGATTTCACTTTTTACAACATCGGATTTATCCTGTCCGATAGTGTTATCACCCATTGTACTGTATGTAACAGTACCGCCGATGTCATTGACCTTAACAACTCTATGGGTATTTATTTTATAGTGATCATTTTCAATCGTTCTGAAAGAAACAATATCTCCCACTTTAAGGTCCTCATTATTATAAGGTTTAATAAGAAGAAGATCTCCCACATAAAATACAGGTTCCATTGAATCCGACTGAACGGAGAAAAGCATATAACCCTTTATACTGGGCAAACCGCTCTCGGATTTAAGAGAGGAGAATGTAAGAAGCGTAAAGGTAATGGATACAATCATTATCAAATAAACGAGAATATCACCTATTACTTCCAAAACCTTTTTAATTTTACTATCTTCAGTCATATCGGAACCACCTTTTTGCAGTCGAATTATACGGTATACACCGCAAGGTCATTTCTGTCGGACAGGACAGAATGCCCTGTCCGACGAAATAATATTAAGCTTTCTAAAACCGATTTAAGTAGTTTTGAACTTGTCAGAACATGTAATAATTACATTAAGCAAATATATTACTGCCTAAAACTTTTTAGCTTTCAACAAGTTTAAGGTTCATAGCAAATTTGATTGCCTGCTCCTCAACACCGAAAGAATCATTGTTACAATCAGGATCATTACCTTCGATCCAGATATAAACTGTCAACTGTTTCGGTGTAGCAGCTGTTGTGCTCATTGTGAAATCTGAAAGTTTTGTTGTTGTGATTGATGAACCGGTATCAACAGTACCTGTTGCGGAACCGCTGAAGCTTCCGCCTGTTGAAGCAATACCTTTGTAAGATTCAACTGTTCCGTCGCCGTTAAATACAGTAAATGTTGAACCGTCTTTAATGGCAAATCTGAGTGTTTTAAGAGCGTTTGCACCTGAATCTTTAAATGTTGTATCTGCGAAAGATACTGTACCTGCCTGGTTTGTCTTTACATAAAGCGGGAAAGCATAATACGTAGCTGTATCTGCTGTTGCAAATGTAATCTTGTCATCTGAATCAAATGAACCGGATACAAATGCCGAACCGTTTACTGTAGAAACAGGATAGAATTTTCCACCGTCAGCAGGCTTAGCTGTTGCTGCTGCAACAACCTGTGCTTTTGTCAACGATGCGGAATAGTTTGTTCCGTCAACGGAAATAACAATACCGGAATCAGCTTGAACTTTAGAATCAAGAGCTTCGATCTTTGCTTCTTTCGCTGATGAGAACCATGCGAATGTTGCTGATGTCAAAACAATTGCAGAAATTATAAGCATTGCAACTGAGGAGACAAGAGCATTTTTCTTCATTGTTTTTTTCATAATGATTACCTCCATTATTATTATTTTTGAAAGTCAAACTTTCAATTATATATCCATAATATGTGTTGATTGATTAAATTCGGGAAGATTGTCTTTTAAGAAACTTGTTTCAGATTAAGAAAAGTAATAATTCACTTATCTTTCTAAACAAGCTCCTTGCTGTCGGCTTCAGTATCTATGATATGGAACGTCATAGACAGCTTAACCTCTCCTCCCAAAATATCATCAACACATTCAGGATCCCAACCTTCGAGCCAAATGACAACGGTGTATTTGTCAGTATCGCCCGGTTTAAAGTTATCGACATTCAAATCCATTACCTTATCGGGTTTGGTAAAGAACTTGTCGATACCGAATTTAGCATACTTGTTGTTCTCCGTACCTTTTACGGGACGTTTACCGTATGTAACCGCTTCGCCGTTTCGGTAAACCTTGACTCTCAGTGCTTCATCGGCACCAAGCTCGGTGGAAAGAACATCAATGCTTACGTTATATTTTTCTTTTTCTTTACCGGTATGTTTGAGGTAGAACGTATAGGCGATAAAGTCATCTCTGCCGTCATGGTCAGCATCGCCGTTATGAGAACCCTCATAATTACCGTCTATATTCTTCGGAAGATATTCCTCCGTGATATTATTCATATCCTCAACGCATGTACCGCTTATCTGAACGGCACTTTCACTGCCGTCCTTATGCTCCGAAAGAATGATACCGTACTGCTTCATGGCATTGGGATCAAGACTTACGGTGAAGCGTCCTGCCTGATTGGCAAAATGAACACACGCATAACTTACAGACAAAAGTAAAAACAATATTAAAACGATGATAATTACGAAGCGGAAAACAGTTTTCGTTTTACGGAGTTTTTTCGCCGTGGTACGAACACCGTATTTTTCCATCTTCTGTTGGTTTAAATCGGACTGTTCAGTCTGAATATCCTTTTTAGCCAACTTACACATCTCCTTTCAATTATATATAGCAAAACCGTCAGATAGTAATTTGATTTTCCTTAATGAAATCCCCGTAAAGGCTTCCGGACATCCTGTCCGCACCGAGTTTCTTGATAAGTTCGGCTTTCTCGGGAGTATCGACACCCGCAACCATTGTATGAGATTCGATTTTCTTGGCAAAATCAAGTATGCCCTGAAGCATATTCTGCTGACGTTCATCGGTCATAATGTTTTTCGTAAGACTTTCATCAATTCCGATATAGTCAACCTCGTACTGACCGAGATTTGCAAGAGATGAATATTCAACGCCGAAATCGTCGATCGCTATCTGAAAGCCGTAATCCCGTAACTCTTTAAAGTTCTGAGAAATCTGCTGACTGTCCGCCTGAAGGATATGGTCGGTAATGGCAAAACAGATTTTATCCGGATTAACTTCCTTCTTCTCAACGGTATTACAGGCAAACTTAACGAAATTCTTTTTACTGATATGTTTTAAGGAAGTCCACAGTATTAAACTGTTGGGTTCGATCTCACGTTTCGCACAACGTGAAAAAGCATCGCACGCTTCCTCCAACTGCCATTTACCCAAATCGCAAATCTGATTGGATTTTTCCGCAATGGGAACAAATTTTTCGGGATACATAATTCCCATACTGCGATCATTAATCTGCATTCTCGTGTAGAAATCAATCGCCATATTAAGATGCACGTCAAAAACAGGTTTGTACATCAGTTCAATCGTCCTCATTCTCGGGAGTTTTGAAGCGTTATTTTTTTTCTCTTCAGCCATAATAGCACTCTCCATATCAGATTTATGTAACGTCATAAAATAGAGTAATTTCTAATTTAGAAAAATATCAAAAGGCATACTACCACATACTTTTCTACTATTCATCATATTCTAACATTAAATAAAAATTTTGTCAATAAAAAAGAGTGTAAAATTTATAAAAAAAAGAAAAAATTTTGACGAAAAGTTTTATAACATTTACATCTGAAAATTTAAACTTTTTTTACAAATTTTACACTCAAATTTTTTAAAAAAAATTATAAAAATTATTTGAATTTTATAAGACAGTTTTCTCTGATTTTTTTCATGATTTTGCTGACATTTTTTGAAAATTTTCCGCACTCGGAATATTCATCAAAACAGCGGTCATAGTCGGTTATATATCTGTAAAAATCATGTGCCTCGTAACTCATAACTTCTTCTTTTACCGTTTCACCGGCAAGAATTTTTTCTTCGGAATTTTTGTAAATCACCTTAATATTTATAAGTTTGGAAATTGAGTCAATGCACATTGTACCCTCTTCACCGAATATCTGAGAGCCGTTCCTGTCCTGTCCCAACTTGGAATATGTTAAGGTAACATCCTTATCCTCATACCTGAAAACAGCAGTACCGTAGCCGTCCGCACCGCTTTCAAGGAAACCCGCACAGGAGATGATATCCTCAGGCATACCGAAAAAGTAAAGAGCAAAATAGATATTGTAAACACCTAAATCCATAAGACAACCCGTCGCAAATTCCGGATTGAAAATATTAGGCAATTCACCTTTCAGATATGCATCGAGTTTTGAAGAACGCTGAGAAAAATCTATGTGAGCGGTATGAATTTTTCCGAGATTTACAAGTTCGTTTTTTATTATATTTTTATTCGGAAAATGCATCATCATTATGGCTTCAAGATAGACTAATTTTTTCTCCTTTGCAAAGAAAAAAAGTTCTTCAAATTCTTCCGGTTCCGTAACGATGGGTTTCTCGCAAATAACATGCTTTCCGCTATGTAAAAACAGTTTGCTTTGTGCGTAATGCAGACTGTTGGGAGAAGCAATATAAACCGCTTCGATTTCATCGCTTGACGCCATTTCCGCAACATCCGTGAACACGGTTTTCGCACCGATTAAATCGGCAAATTTTTTACCTGTTTCATACTTCCTCGAACAGACCGCAGCCGCTTCAAGTCCTTCATTATATTTCAGGGAATCGGCAAAGGCTTTTGCGATCCAACCTGTACCCACAATTCCTAACTTTACTGTTTTCATAATATATTTTATTCAGCGGAATGTCTTTCATTCCATGTATCCTCAAGGGACGGGAAATGAGGACATTCGATTTTATCGACAATTTCATAAGGAGCCGCCCATTTTACCGCATTGGTGATAACCTTCTGAATTTGCGGATTAAAGAAAGAAAGATTTGACTCATGACCGGGTTGGAAATAGAAAACTTTTCCCAAACCCTTATTCCATGTACATCCGGAACGGAAAACTTCTCCGCCGCTGAACCAACCGAGGAAAATGATTTCATCAGGCTGAGGAATATCAAAGCGTTCACCGTACATTTCTTCTTTTTCAAGTTCGATATACTCACCTATACCCTGTGCGATGGGATGATTAGGCATAACCGTCCACAAACGCTCACGGTCGCCGTCTCTCCATTTAAGGGAGCAGGTCGTACCCATAAGAAGGCGGAAAGGTTTTGAAAAATGAGCGGAATGAAGGAAAATGATACCCATACCACGGAGAACACGCTGTTTTACTTTTTCGGCAATTTCATCGGGTACAAGTTCATGTCTGCAATGGCCCCACCAAAGCATAACATCCGTGTTTTCAAGCACTTCATCGGTAAGTCCGCATTCGGGCCGGTCAAGTGTTGCGGTTCTCACTTCGATTTCTTCATCAGTTCCGAGAAAACTTGCCAATGTTCCGTGAAGTCCGCCGGGATGGATTTTTGCGATATTCTCATCCTCTCTCTCATGCCAATTTTCGTTCCAAACAGTTACTCTTATCATAATGAAAACTCCTTTTCGATTATTCTTTTAATACTTTAACACATTATTACTTTTATTTCAACAGTTTTCTTTTTAAATAAATAGTGATTTTTTTGAAAATATATGTTATACTTATCTTATATTGTATTTCGGAGGACGAAATGATAAAATCTATTTCAGAAATGATACAAAGAAATACGCCGAAAATCGCCGACTTTTTTGAAACGGAAATCACGGACAAAAAAGACGGTTGCGATTGCTACGGCTATAAAGGTAAAGACGGAAAGATATTGCTGTACGGAAGCGACAAGGTTTGTATTGCACTTGCGTATAAAAAATATCTGACAAAATACTGTTCATTTACCTTTGATTTATGCGGAGATAATAATAAAGAAATAAACACCGCTCCCTCTCCGGAAGCGTTTGAAGATATAATCATTCAAAAATACCGAGTTTTCGGCGACTGCTATTTTTATTCCAACGATGCATGGAAATGGGATTTTCCACGTTGGGAAAAGGAGATAGACCGCCTTGCCATGAACGGAATAAATCTTGCACTTAACCTTGTGGGCAACGAAGCGATATACTATTACACCCTGGTCAGAATGGATTTTAACGAGTCGGACGCTTTCAACTTCATATCGGCTCCGCCCTTTTACGCATGGCAACAGACAAACAAATTAAACGGTTATCTTACTCATAAAAATCCGAGATGGCTTGATGACAGTCTTATTCTTGGAAAAAAGATTTTTGACAGAATGACTGAATGCGGTATCACGCCTATTCTTTCCACATTTTCCGGGATGGTGCCGAAAAGTGTTATTCCCCTGTTCGGCGGTGAAAAAATAACTGTAAGCGATAAATGGGAATCCTTCGGAAAGACTTATCATTTTAATATTGATAATCCTAATTTCAGAAGATTTTTCCTGAAATACATGGAAATACAGGAAGAATATATCGGCAAAAGTGATTTTTATCTCTGTAATCAGTTTTGCAATAAAGCACGTCCTAAAAAGAAAAAGGAAATTGCGGTTTTTGAACAATACGGCACTGCACTTGACAAAATTGCCGATTACTGTAACGAAAATGCCGTTCTTGTCTTTACTTCGGAAGGATATGAAAAATATTCGGTTAGTAAAATCAAACGCTGTTCCTCTCTCATTCTTGATGTTGACGGAAAAAGACGGGACGAAGAAAAGGGATTTAACGGCTTGCCCTTCGTTCTCGGCAACTCTCAAAACAATAATTCGCATAATTCAATGCAGGGTAATATTAAAAAACTTTCGCAAAATCCCTATTCGGAAATAAAAAATAAATATCCCAATCTTTGCGGTTCGGGACTGTTCCCGGAAAGTATTAACCAAAATCCGGTTTATTTTGAATTATCATTTGATATACTTACGGAGAATAATAAAATCGACCTGAAAAAGTGGTTTGAAAGTTATGAAAAAAGACGTTATCTGTCAGACAATGAGAATAGCGAAAAACGTCTTGAAATGCTCCTTAACACCTGTTACGGCGATAAAGTAAACTTAAACGTAGGTTCCGCTATATGTTCAAGACCTGCCTTAACGCTAAGGCACACCGCCATAGGCGATGAAGACCGTCCTCAGTATGAAAACGGTATTCTTGTTGAATATTACCGTTCGCTTTCAAACCTTAACAGCAATACAGACGGGTATTATTATGACCTTTGCAACACCGCAAAACAGATTATTGATAACTTGGCTTTTGAATATCTTGAAAACGTAACAAGAAGTTATCGGGACAGAAATCCCGATGAATTCAATAAAAACTGTGATAAATTTCTTGAAATAATCAAAGATGCGGATGCGGTTCTTTCTTCGGAAAAACATTTTTATGCAAAAACTCATCTTGACGATGCGGTAAGGACCGCCGCAGACGACAAGGAAAAGGATTATTTTTCCGTTGCGGATATTGCATATCTCACCGTCTGGGGGCCTATGAGCGAGGAAAACAGGCGTTACGATTGCGGCTGGCAGATGCTTGGCGGAATGGTAAAGGAATATTCATTCATCAGGTGGAGCAAGTTCTTTGAACAGCTTTCCTCACAGTTTAAATTTATCGGCTTTCAGGACCGTTCACGTCAGCAGTTTTCCGACAGAAACGCATACGCTTTCAGTCAGTTCTACAAGGATATGGCCCGCTTTGAGCAGGGATTATTGCTGACCTTTAATCCGGGTGAAATCAAAGAATACCGTACAAAAGAAATTTGCGACGGCTATATAAATAAATATTTTCAAAATTGAAAGGGAATGTTAAAATGGATGCAAAAGACTACATAAACGAAGTGATTGAACATTACGATTTAGGCGGAAAGTTAGTTGATTTTGACAGAATATGCGACGGCAATATCAATAAAACCTATACTTTGAAAATCGAAAACGGTACAAAATATCTTCTTCAGATGATAAACACCAATGTTTTCAAAAATCCCGATGAACTTATGCAGAACATTGTGGGCGTTACAAAATATATGCAAAGTGTTATCGCAGAAAACGGCGGGGATGCAAAAAGAGAAGCGTTAAATGTTATCTTCACAAAAGACGGAAATCCCTATTTTACCGCTTCCGACGGCACTGTATGGAGAATTTATGATTTCATCACAAATGCCTACACCTGTCAGATTATCGACAACCCGGAAGTGTTCAAAAATGCCGGAAAGGCTTTCGGAGATTTTATGAGATTACTTGCGGACTATCACGGTGAAAGTCTTTTTGAAACCATACCGGACTTTCACAACACAAAATCACGTTTTAACAACCTTTTAAATGCCATTGAAAACAATCTTTCAAAGAGAAAAGATAATGTGGCGGAGGAAATAAAATTTGCCCTTGACAGAGAAAAAGATGCCTCTGTTCTCGTTGATCTCCTTGATGAAGGGAAACTCCCCATTCGTGTAACCCATAACGACACGAAAATAAACAATATCATGTTCGATAATGAAACAAACGAAGCTATCTGCGTTCTCGACCTTGATACGGTTATGCCGGGACTTTCTCTTTATGATTTCGGCGATGCCATACGTTCCGGAGCAAGTACCGCCGCAGAGGATGAAAAGGATCTTTCAAAGGTTACGATTGACCTTAATCTTTACAAAAAATATACGGAGGGCTACCTTTCAAGTGCGGGTAAAAGTCTTACCGAACTTGAAGTTGAATACCTTCCCTTCTCCGCAAAACTTCTGTCATTTGAATGTGGAATGAGATTTTTAACAGACTATCTTGACGGCGATACATATTTCAAAACGGAATATCCGGAACAAAATCTTTACCGTTGCAGAACTCAATTCAAACTCGTTAAGGATATTGAAGAAAAGTTTGACGAAATGAAGAAAATCACCGAAGATATTTACAGGAGCGTGTTGGCTTGAAAAAGAAAAAAAGCATAATTATTACCGTCATTGCCGCAGTTTTGCTTGTTGTACTTTTCGTAACACTTGTTATGATCCCCGCAATAAAAAAAGGTGAAATAAATGCCGCAAAGAAAGATTTATATAAAAATTATTACACTTTCCCGGAGTCCGGTGTAATAACCGCAGTAAACGGCTTCGGTTCAACAAAAGAAAACACTCTCATTTACGTAAAATCCGCAGAGCGATCCACAGCGGACTGCGTTGAGGTCGATGTGGTATTTGACGATGAGGGTGTGCCGTATATCGCAAAAAAGAAAAAGGACATTGATTCTTCAACAATGCCCCTTGAATATCTGATCAGCCGTTTCAGCGACGAGCAGGCTCTCGAAACGGATGAAACGAAAATCAGACGTCATCATATCAATATTCATATCGTTGATGCGGACAACATTTCCGTCATTGAAGAACTTGCGGTAAAATATAATATGACCGACTACGTTTTCTTAACGGGTGTTAATAAAAATCAGTCGGTTTATGTTTCATCAAAATTGAATATAATCGGATTTTATCTTGACTATGACCTTGATAAAACAAAAATCAATGACAGAAATTACATTGATGAGGTTTTCAACGATATTACAACATCGGGTGCAATGGGAATAAACACTTCCGTTGACGGTTTCGGTGAAAAATTAAAGGAAGTGCTGAACGAAAACTGGCTTAAAGTTTCACTTAAAGACGTAAATGACGAACTTGATATGTGCAAGGCACTTAAATTTTCACCTAATCAGATCATCACCGATAATCCCGAACTTCTGCGGAACATTCTTTATGAATGGAACGCAAATGCACCTGCCAGCGACATAATAACACCGTAAAAATAAAGATGTTCGTATCTCACCAGGATTTACGAACATCTTTTTTTATAACCTCATTTTATCATTAACTTTTACAAGCGTTTTACTCAATGCCGTTCCGATAACAAGACATACGACGGCTTCCACAATTCCGTTTACACCCACCATGGCAACAACCAACGCCAATAGATTTTTTACCTTATAGGTTTCAAGCAAATCGGTAATCGCCTTTGTTTTACCGAACAGCAAAATCAATGATGACATGAAAAATACCGTGTTAAGAACCGCACCGCTTAAAGATGATACGGAATATGACAGTATTCCCGTTTTATCCGCCTTATTCAAACCTTTGAAGATAAGACCGCAGAGAAATCCTGTCAGCACTCTTGATACAACGCACATTATAAAGGTGTAAAATCCGTTAATGGAAAAAAGCATCGTGCCGAAAGCATCCATACCGAAGCATTGAAAGAAACTTGTTAAACCGAAAACAAGCCCCAAAAATGCACCGCACAACGGACCGAGAACGATCGCCCCCGTTACAACGGGAATGATCACCAGTGCAATGGACAGTATGCCCACTTTCAGATAACCGATAGGCGTAAGGCTCATGAGAACCACAATCGCCGTCAGAACAGAAAGTTGAACTAAACGTACAAGTTTACCTTTTTTCATATATATACCTCCTTGCTGTCGCTCCCCTGCGGGATGCAACGCAAAATATAATAACGAAAATAATAATATTTTATTTAGTGTTTACATTTTTATCATAGATATTTTTAAGTCCGTCAAGAATAAGATTTTCATCATAAATCATTTTCGTTTTACAGTGTTCCGCAATATTCTTTGACAGACCGCCTGTGATAACAACGGTTTTTACAGAAAAAGAAATTTCCTCCTTAATTCTTTCCACCATTCCGTCAATCATGGCGGCTGTACCGAAAACAACACCGGATCGCAGACAGTCCACCGTATTTTTACCGATGGCTTTTTTCGGTGCGTTCAGGCTGATATTCGGCAAAAGTGAGGCAGATTCCGAAAGAGCATTCAAAGAAATACGAACTCCCGGAGCAATGGCACCGCCGCAGAAGTTTCCGTTTTCATCAATCACGGTTATTTTACTCGCCGTTCCCAAATCGACTATCAGACAGGGCAAAGGATATTTCTCCTTCGCTCCCACACCGCTGGTTACAAGGTCCGCACCCAGACTTGAGGGTACATCAATATGAATGTTAAGTCCCGTTTTTATTCCCGGTCCCACAATCAGCGGTTCCTTATGGATAACCGTCTTTATACCGTCGCTTATTGCGTGAAGAACTTCGGGAACAACGCAACTGATTATGGCTCCGCTGAACTGATTTTCATCACTATTATGGAGATTGAGAATTGCTTTCAACTCGCAGGCATACTGGTCTGCCAATCTCTTTTTATCGGTATTAAGACGTGAAGTGAAAACAAGTTTATCATCTTTATATGCACCCAGTGTTGCATTCGTGTTACCTATATCAACGGTCAAAACCATTTTTACACCCTCTTTTTATTCTTACGTTACAATTATACGATATTTTTTCAAAAAAATCAATCACAATAATAATAACAATTTACAAATTAAATAAAATCGTATATAATACTAACCGAGGTGCATAAAATGAACTGCAATATTTGTCCGAGAAATTGCAATGCAATACGAAGCGGTGAAAATAAAAAATACGGTTTTTGCGGTATGCCGGAAAATCCCGTAATAGCCAAAGTTTCTTTGCATGAATGGGAAGAGCCCTGCATAAGCGGAAGAAACGGCTCCGGGACGATATTCTTTTCCGGTTGCACGTTAAAATGTGTATTCTGCCAGAATTACGAAATAAGCACAAAGGGGTACGGCAGGGAAATTTCCGTAGAAAGACTTACGGAAATTTTCAAAGAACTTGAAGATAAAAATGCCGAAAACATAAATCTTGTCAATCCCACCCATTTCTCAAAAGCGATAATCGAAGCACTGAACATATATAAGCCGAAAATCCCCGTTGTTTACAACTGTTCCGGTTATGAAAAGGTTGAAACACTCAAAAAATTTGAAGGTCTTATTGATATTTATCTTACCGATTTAAAATATTTTGACGGAAATGTTTCAAAAAAATATTCCTGTGCCGAAGACTATTTTGAAGTTTCCGAAAAGGCAGTAAAGGAAATGTTACGCCAGCAGAGTGAAAATATTTTTGATGAAAACAATATGATGAAAAAGGGCGTAATTATCCGTCATCTCGTGCTTCCCGGCAATCTGACACAAACAGAAAAAATTCTGAAATGGATAAAAAACAGCCTTCCCGAAGGTACTCTCATTTCTCTCATGAGCCAATATGTACCCTTCGGAGAGGCGGAAAAATATAAAGAAATAAACAGAAAAATAACTCGCCGTGAATACAATAAAGCCCTTGATATGCTTGAAGAATTGAAACTTGAAAACGGGTTTGTGCAGGAACTTTCTTCTTCGAGCAAAAACTATATTCCGGACTTTAATTTATCGGGAGTTGAAAAGGAGCGGTAAATATGAAATTCGATATTCCCACACCCTGTTTCTTCGGAAACGACAATCACCGTGAAAACATCAAAACCGTAAAAAAATA
>JAZUKF010000173.1:0-10094 GCA_045643165.1 Acutalibacteraceae bacterium
ATTTTTAAAAGTCCCAGTTCTTCAAGAGTCGTCATAATATACTGTGTAACAACGCAGTCATCATTTGTTGCAAGAGGAACATAACTGTCAACGCTGTCTCGTGTAATAACGACTCCCGCCGCATGGGTGGATGCATGACGGGGCATACCCTCAATCATTCTCGCAGTATCAATCAGTTCTTTTACATCGTTATTCGTTTCATATAAATCCTTTAATTCGTGATTTTTTTCAAGAGATAAATCGAGAGTAATGTTCAGTTCATTAGGTACAAGTTTTGCAACTTTATCCACTGCCGCATAGGGCATTCCCAAGGCACGTCCCACATCACGCAAAGCACCTTTTGCCGCCATTGTACCGAAAGTAATTATCTGCGCCACATGGTCAACGCCGTATTTTTCAATGACATAATTTATTACCTGCGGACGTTTCATATAGCAGAAATCAACATCAAAATCAGGCATACTTACTCTTTCGGGATTTAAAAATCTCTCAAAAATAAGGTTGTATTTCATAGGATCAATTCCGGTTATTCCTATGCAATATGCCGCAAGGCTTCCTGCACCGGAGCCTCTGCCGGGACCTACGGGAATATCATTGTTCTTTGCATAAGAAATAAAGTCATTCACTATCAGATAATAATCCGTATATCCCATTCTTTCGATAACATCAAGTTCGTAATTCAATCTTTCACGGTATTCTTCCGGAGGATTTTCACCGTATCTGCGGACAAGTCCCGCTTCACATTGACGTTTCAGATAATGAAAATGGTTTTCACCGTCCGGTACTTCAAAATGCGGAAGTTTCGTATTACCGAACTCAAAATCAAGATTGCATTTTTCTGCAATTTCTTCTGTAATCTCCACAGCATCTTTGTCATCGGGGAAAGTTTCAAGCATTTCCTCATAACTTTTCAGATAAAATTCATCCGTTTCAAATTCAAGCCCCGTATTATTTCCCAAAGTATTATTAGTCTGTATGCAGATAAGAACCTGCTGAATTTTTGAATTTTCTTTTCTGACATAATGTACATCATTTGTTACAACCGTTTTGATACCTGTTTCAGCGGAAATTTTTCTGATAAAATCATTGACACGAAGTTGTGCTTCAATGCCGTGATTTTGCATTTCAAGATAATAATCTTCACCGAAAAGCGATTGATACCATTTTGCACAATCAAGAGCGGATTCGTAATCACCGTTTGTTATATACTTCGGAATTTCACCCGCAAGACAGGCAGATAAAGCAATAAGCCCTTCGTGATACTTTTCAAGAAGAGCCTTATCAATTCTCGGTTTAACATAAAAGCCGTTTATCCAACTTTCGGAAACCATTTTAATTAAATTTTTATACCCTGTTTCATTTTTGCAAAGGAGAACAAGATGAAATCTTTCGCTGTCATAAATCTTTTCTTTGTCAAAACGACTGCGTGAAGCAACATAAACCTCACAGCCGATAATGGGTTTAATATTCTTTGATTTTGCGGTTTTATAAAAATCTACGGCACCGAACATATTACCGTGGTCGGTGATGGCTATCGCCTTCTGACCAAGCTCCGAAGCACGGTCAAGTACGTCCGCAATACGGCATGCACCGTCAAGCAGACTGTATTCCGTATGTAAATGTAAATTTACAAAGCCCACAAAATTATCTCCTATCTATAAACTTTCCGCAATTTTTATCAATTTATTAAGTCTGTGATTTACCCCGGAACGTGAAATATTTTCTCCTAACGCTTTCTTCAATTCGTCAAGGGACATATCGGGATTTTCAAGTCTTACCTTTGCAACAAGGCGTAGATTTTCCGGTAAAAACTCAAGCCCTTTTAATTTGATTATCTTATTTATCGCATCAATCTGAGCAACGGAAGCATTTACCGTTCTCGAAATATTTGCGGTTTCAAAATTTATCTTCCTGTTAATTTTATTACGGACATCCTTTACCATTTTAACGCCCATAAGTTCAAGAGAACTTGAAGTGGCACCCATCAAAGTTAAAATATCTTCAATGCTTTCGCTGTCTTTAAAATAAATGACAAAGGAACCGTTTCTGACAATTTCTTTCGGTGAAAGTCCCACATCCGTCAACACGGAAAGTAAATCATCTTTAAGTTTCAAACGTGAAACGATAAATTCAAGATGATAATTTTTATTGGGATTTGAAATTGTTCCGGCACTTAAAAATACCCCTCTCAAAAATGCTCCGTAACAGCAGTCATATTCAAGATTAGCCCTGTTCAATCTCAAAACAACATTACTTTGAGTATGACCGAACACCTGATAAATCGACTTTATATCATCACTTTTTGAAATGCTGATTGAATAATTTCCCGCATCGGTCAACACGGTTTTCGGAATAACCGAACAATATTCCTCACAAACCGCACAGTAAGTTTTTGCGATATTTTCATTTTCTGTCTGAAAACTTATCCTGTTTCTCGAAAAGGCTTTTCCGTATAGAAGCATACCGTAGCATTGTGCTTTAAGGCAACATTCCGAAGTATTCTCTATTGCAGATAATTCCTCTTTTACTTCCCGGGAAAATGACACTTTTTTCACCTCTATGATTATTTGTTAATATCCCTGTGGTCAACAGAGGTTTTATATCCCATATCCGAAAACATCTTATAATAATACTCGGCAAATGTTACGGAACGGTGATGACCGCCGGTACATCCGAAAGCTATTACAAGATTGCTTTTTCCCTCAGATTTATATTGAGGCAAAAGCATCAAAAACATTTTTGTTGTAAGGTCAACCCATTCTTTCGACTTGTCGTCATTCATAACATAGTCGCTGACCTCTTTATCCAAACCGGTTTTTTCTTTTAATTTCGGTACATAAAAAGGATTTATAAAACATCTTACATCAAAAACAATATCAGCATCCCTGGGTAAGCCGTGCTTATAGCCGAAGGAAACAAAACGCAATGAAAAAGAGTCTTCCGGTTTAGATGTAAAATAATCCTTTATTCTTTCACGGAATTGAGCCGATTTTAAATAAGTGCTGTCAACAATAATATCGGAAATATCTTTTAATTGAACAAGCATTTCACGTTCCTTTATTATAGCCAACGGAACAGAAGCAATACCTGATTTCATCAGAGGATGACTTCTTCTCGTTTCCTTATAACGTCTTATCAGAACTTCATCATCGCAGTCGATAAAAAGCAATTTGAAGTCAATGCCCTTTGATTTTACCAAATCAATATTAGTCTTGAATTTATCAAAGGTAAGACCGGCACGAACATCAATTATTATGGCAATTTTAGAATAATAATTAATGTTTTCGCAATATTCTTCTATTACGGGAAGAAGCAAATTAGGCGGAATATTATCAACACAAAAATATCCGATATCCTCCAAAGCGTGAACGGCGATTGATTTTCCCGCTCCCGACATTCCTGTAACAAATAAAATTTCCATAATCCGATATTACCGAAAACCGGCATCCTCCGTTTTTAAAACTTCTTAATCAATTATTTTTACTTCCGCTTCAAGCATTACACCCGTTTTATCAAAAACAGTTTTCTTTATATGCCCGATAAGGGAAATGATATCATTTGTTGTGGCATTATTTCTGTTAATAACAAAACCGCAATGCTTTTCACTAACCTGTGCTCCGCCAACAGATGCACCCTTTAAACCGCAATCCTCAATAAGTTTTCCGGCAAAATATCCTTCGGGACGTTTAAAGGTACTTCCCGCACTGGGATATTCAAGGGGTTGCTTATCCTTTCGTCTTTGCATAAGTTCATTCATTTTTACTTCAATTTCGGTTTTACTGCCCTTTTGAAGTTTAAGGGTGATTTTTGTAATTATTTTATCACCGTTTGAATATGCACTGTGGCGATATGACAAATCAAGTTCATCTTTACCGTATTTTCCTGTTGAGCCGTCGGGATTTATATGTTCACTCTCAAAAAGAACATCCTTCATTTCTCCGCCGTATGCTCCTGCATTCATATAAACCGCACCGCCTACGGAACCGGGTATTCCGTATGCAAATTCAAGACCTGTCAATCCGTTTTCAAGAGCAAAACGGCATAGACGTATCAAACTGCATCCCGCAAGACATTCAACGGTTTCACTGTCAATAAGTTTTATTTCGTCAAACCCTTTTCCGATATGAATTACAGGCACTTTTATTCCGTTATCGCTGATAAGAAGATTACTGCCGTTACCGATAATAAAGGGTTTAATATCCGACTCGTAACATTTTTTTACTATTTTTTTCAATGATGAACAGTCAACGGGGGAAATTACAACATCTGCATTTCCTCCGGTTTTAAACGTGGTGAGCGAACTCATGGATACATTTCTTTCCGTTTTACACCCCAAGATTTCCGCATATTCGTAAATCTGTTCAATCTGTTCCATAAGACTACCTTTCAAAATTATCTTTCTAACAATGCCGCACCGATAATGCCTGCATCATTTTTAAGTTCGGCAAAGCAAACTTTAGTGGATCTCTCATAATTTTTATTATAAACATTTTTACGTACATGTTCCATAAGCGGTACAATAAGATTATCTTTTTCATTACTGATACCGCCGCCGATACAAAGCACATCCGGTTGAAGTGCATTGATAATATTTGTAATTCCGATAGAAACATACCAGATATATTTATCAACAACTTCTTTACCGTATTGATCCCCTGCTCTCATGGCATCCCAAGCAGTTCTGCCACTGGCATTTTCAATATCTCCGCCTGTCAATTCCCACATTTTACTGTCCCTATGCTCAAGCATTTTTTCTTTTGTCTGAGAAATGAGTGCCGTTGCGGAAGCGTATGTTTCCCAGCAACCGTCTCTGCCGCAGTTACAATGCTTACCGCCGGCAATAATTACGGTATGACCGCATTCGCCTGCGGCATCACCTGAACCGGAAACAAGTTTTCCGTCAATAATAATTCCGCTTCCCACGCCTGTACCAAGTGTAATGGCAACAAGGTTTTTACATCCGTTACCGGCACCGGCATAGGCTTCACCCAATGCGGCACAGTTAGCATCATTATCAATATAAACAGGTTTTCCGCCCAGTCTTTCACTGAGCATATCTCTTGCGGGAACCATGTGAAAATCAAGGTTATTTGAAAATTCAATATTTCCCGTTGTTTTATTGATTGAACCGGGAATACCTACTCCCACAGACTGTACGTCATCATAAGAAATTTTTGCATCCCGGGCCGCAAGGTCAACTGCTTTTTTAATATCATCAAATATTTCCTCAGCAGGTCTCGGTGCGTTGGTTTTAACGCCACCTCTTCCGATAATGTTATAATTCTCATCAATAACTCCCACTGCAATATTTGTTCCGCCTAAGTCTACTCCGATTTTGTACATAATATAAACCTCCGAAAATTTTTTATAAATTATTGTGCCAAATTTCACTTTCTTCTTTCTCGGCATCGGAAATATCATCAACCATACCGAGATTATGCAAAAGTTCTTTGGCAGCATTATATCCCATTTGTTTCTGCCTGTGATTCATGGCAGCCGCTTCAATAATAATGGACAGATTTCGTCCGGGTCTGACAGGAACGGTGGTTACCGGAATTTGTATTCCGAGAATATCTATCATTTCACTTTCAAGTCCCAATCTGTCATAAATTTTTGTACTGTCCCATTGTTCGAGTTGGATAACCATATCTATTTTTTCAGACATCTTAACCGCACCCATACCGAAAATCCTTCTGGCATTGATGATACCCACTCCACGCAGTTCAATATAATGCCTGATATTATCCGGTGCGGTGCCTACAAGTGTTTTTTCGGAAACACGCCTTATTTCAACCGCATCATCCGCAATAAGACGATGCCCCCTTTTAATAAGTTCAAGGGCTGTTTCGCTTTTACCTACACCGCTGTCTCCCAAAATGAGAACACCCTCACCGCTTACTTCCAGCAGAACGCCGTGTCGGGTAATTCTCGGTGCAAGTTCAACATTCAGATATGCGATAATCGTTGACATACATCTTGAGGTAGAATCGTTAGTTCTCAAAATAGGGATTTTAAATTCCTCCGCAATTTTTCTCGCATAATCCGTAAATTCCATTCCTCTTGTGATAATAACCGCAACAGGTTTTTTCTCAAAAAGAAATCTGATTTTTTCTATTCTCTTTTCAACGGGAAAACTGTTAAGATATTCGTTTTCGGCAAGACCGATAAACTGTATTCTCTCTTTATCAAAAAATTCATCATATCCTCCCAGCACAAGTCCCGGACGGTTTACATCCGAAGTCGATACATAAATATCGGAAGCTGCTATGGGCATATAAAGGACTTCAAATTTATGGTCCTTGATAATTTTTTTAAGTGAAACAGAATATTTTGAACTCATTTTATCACTTCCGCAAGACATAATATATACTATTATAAACCATTTCTCAAAAACTTCCAACACTTTTATAAAAATTTTTATATTTTTTTCAAATAAACTTGCATTTTTATTTTTTTTATGTTAATATATCATCTGTTGACACCGTGCTGCTATGGCTCAGGTGGCAGAGCACATCCTTGGTAAGGATGAGGTCACCGGTTCGAATCCGGTTAGCAGCTCCATGACACTGGATTTTTTCAGTGTCTTTTTCTTTTTATTCTCAAAGGAGGCAGGGAAATGAAAGTCGCATTTTTTACATTGGGCTGTAAGGTCAATCAATATGAATCCCAAGCCATGTCGGAATTACTTGCAAAACACGGTTTTATTACCGTACCGGACTGCGAAAAAGCCGACGTTTATGTTATAAATTCCTGCACGGTTACCGCCTTCGGAGATAAAAAAACACGTCAGGCTGTAAGAAGATTTAAAAAGAATAATCCCGATTCCTGCATTGTACTTACGGGCTGTATGCCACAGGCTTATCCCGATAAAGCAAAGGAACTGCTTGAAGCGGATATTGTTATCGGTAATAAAAATAACGACACGCTGTATGATAAAATAAATGAATTTTTCAGTAATAAAACACGTTGTATTGATATTATTCCCCACATGACGGGTGATACTTTTCGCGGAAACACGATTACCGGGTTTGACAGACGGACAAGGGCTTTCCTTAAAATTCAGGACGGCTGTAACAGGTTTTGCTCCTACTGTATTATTCCCGCCTCAAGAGGCAGAGTCCGTTCAAAGCCCATTGAAGAAATAAAAAATGAAATTGAATGTTTAGCGAAAAACGGATACAAAGAGGTTGTGTTGGTGGGAATAAATCTTTCCTCCTACGGCAGCGACATGGGAGAAAGTTTTGCAAAAGCGGTTGAAACCGTCTGCGAAACAAAAGGAATCGAAAGAGTTCGTTTAGGTTCTCTTGAACCTGACCATATTACAGACGAAGTAATCGAAAGACTGTCAAAATTAAAAAAACTGTGTCCGCAATTTCATATTTCCCTGCAAAGCGGTTGTAACGAAACATTAAAAAGGATGAACCGTCATTACACTGCGGAAGAATACAAAATTCTTTGTGATAAATTGAGAAAATCTTTTCCCGATTGCACCCTGACTACGGATGTTATGGTGGGATTTTCTCTTGAAAGCGAAGATGAATTTAATGAAAGTCTTGATTTTGTAAAAAAAATCAGGTTTGAAAAAGTTCATGTTTTCCCCTATTCAGTAAGAAAAGGCACTAAGGCGGAAAAACTTCCGCAGATTGAAAAGCATATTAAAGATGAACGTTCCGCAATAATGATACGTGAAACCGAAAAAATCAGGAAAGAATTTCTTGAAAGTCAAATCGGAAAAACTTACGAAGTTCTTATTGAAACAAATAAAATCGGTGATATGTACGAGGGATATACCGAAAATTATATTCCCGTGCTGGTAAAATGCGACGAAAAATATACTTCTGAAATAGTAAAAGTAAAAATAGTTTCTGCGGAAAACGATAACTGCATCGGCGAAATAATATAAACCGGTGCAGTTTTTTATTTTACTTTATAATATTCATTGTCTTTTCAAGTCCGCATGGATGAACTTTCTCACCGGCAAGAGAAAATAAATCGGTACATCTGCATTCGATTTCATAAATTCTTTTTGCATCATCATTTAAATACGTAATATCGGATGATTTCATTATAATGGGCAAGGCGGCGGTTTTACGTGCCGTTCTTAAAATATCCTTACCCTTTTCATTAAATCCCAGAACTTTAATATACGGAACGGGTATTTCAACATCCGTTTTCTTAATATCAAGAAAAGCATTAAGAATAATCCTGCGTATTCGTGAATGAGTGTATCTTTTGGTTTTAATCAAACCGTACAATTCATCAAGAGATGTGGCTGAATTAACACTTTCCGCAATTCTGTTTTCAAGCCCCTCCGAAACATCCGGAAGAAGCAAAAAATCTTCACGGCTCATGGTACGAAGTTTTGACAAAACAGGTATTTCAAGTTTTTTGAAAGAATATTTTTCAAAGTTTCCTCTGTATTCTTCAAAAAGAGTATCACAAGATTTTTTATTTTCACTTACAATTTTTCTCAAAGCGGATGCACTTGGATGATCACGGTTTTCCGTTTCGTTATATCCGCTTCCCACTCTCTCTGTAGTGAAATAATCTTTTATTATATTATTTTTTGAAAGATTATTGATATATTCCACAGCAAGTATATTATTGGGCATTTTAAGTTCGTTCGCCAAATCCTCACCGAAAATTTTTTCAACTGCTTTCATTCTGGAAACTGCGTATGTTTCACCGGACTTCAAATATTCCTTAATCAAAGAGTCAACATTTTTATCGGCGATACAAACGGATAATTCTTTTAATTTATTTATATCCCCGCATTCACTGCCGAAAGAAAGTTCGTCAACACAGCCTAATGCTTCAAGAATTGAGGTTGAAGCGTATGCAAATCTTTGTGCCGTGGAAACTGCGTAAACCGTGGGAAGTTCCAACACAAGGTCGATACCGTTTTCGAGTGCCGTTTTCGTTCTGTCCCATTTTGAGTAAATCGAACATTCACCACGCTGAACAAAATTACCGCTCATCACACAGCAAATATGACTTGCTCCGTTTTCACGAATCCTGTCAATAAGGTATTTATGTCCGCTATGAAAAGGGTTAAATTCCGCTACAACAGATGAAACTTTCAAATTACTCACCTTTCCTCAAAAAAATCTTGAAATATTTTACAATATAGTATATAATATATCCATTATTAAAAAAATTCAAGAAAAATCTTTTTAGGAGGCAGAATTATGAAAATTCTCGTTATTAACGCAGGAAGCTCATCTCTTAAATATCAACTCATTGATATGGAAAATGAGACTGTTCTTGCAAAAGGTATATGTGAACAAATCGGAACGGAAAGTACCTTTACTCACAAGGTTCCTTCCGATGAAAGCAAAAACATCAAAGATAAGGCAATGGATATGCCGGACCATAATGCCGCTCTCCAAATCGTTCTTTCAACTCTCACAAGTGAAGAAAACGGCGTGATTAAATCCATGGATGAAATTAACGCAGTCGGACACCGTGTTCTTCACGGCGGAGAAAAATTCAGCGGTTCCGTTCTTGTAGATGATAAAGTTGAGGAAGCAATAAAAGAATGTTTTGATTTGGGACCTCTCCACAACCCCGCAAACCTTACCGGCATCAAGGCTTGTCAGAAGATCATGCCCGGTGTTCCTCAGGTTGCCGTTTTTGACACAGGCTTCCACCAGACAATGCCCGATTATGCTTATATGTATGCAATCCCCTATGAATATTATGAAAAATACGGTCTTCGCCGTTACGGTTTCCACGGTACATCTCACCGTTTCGTAAGCAAGAAATGTCTTGATCTTATGGGAAATCCCGAACACAGCAAAATCGTTACATGCCATCTCGGTAACGGTTCATCAATTTCCGCCATCGTTGACGGCAAATGCTTTGATACAACAATGGGTGTAACCCCTCTTGAAGGAATTATGATGGGAACACGTTGCGGTTCAATAGATCCCGCCATCGTTCCTATCATCATGAAAAAAGAAGGTCTTTCCGCTGAACAAATGGATACCGTTATGAATAAAAAATCCGGTATGCTCGGTCTTTGCGGAACAAGTGATAACAGAACCATTGAAGCAAGAGCAAAAGACGGCGACGAAAGAGCAAAACTTATTGAA